>JAJBVP010000140.1 GCA_020859755.1 Bacteroidales bacterium
ATTCGGTCCGGGCTTTTGTTTTTAGAGTATCTTAGTTATTCGCTGAATAGTTACAATTCGTCACAAAATGAAAAAAACTTTGCTCGCGGTGCTTGCCGTAATGGGATTAGTAAGCTTCACGTCTTGCTCTTCCGACGACCCCGTGGCCTCCACATCGGGCCAGGAGGTATCCGTAACAGTCACAGCATCTCTTCCCTCCGATATCCAATCTCGCACATACAGCGACGGCTACACCGCCACCGACTTCTACTACGCCGTTTATGAAGAATCGGCCGACGGAACATCCGAGTCGTGCATCATCACCAAAACCAAAGGCACATCGTTCTCGGGCTTGACAACCACCCTCTCGCTCCAGCTCGTCACCGGCAAAACCTACAAGATGGTGTTCTGGGCACAGTCGCCCAACGCCACCGACTACTTCACCGTGGCCGACGACCTCTCGACCGTTGAGGTCAACTACGAAAAGATCGAAAAACTCAACGTTGAGGATACCGACGCGTTCTGGTGCATGAAGGAAGTGCCCGTGACCGGCGCCGCTACCTTCACCGCCGAGCTCAAGCGCCCCTTCGCCCAGATCAACGTGGGCACCAGCGACATCGCCGAAAAATCCCTCGCTGGCAAAACCATCTCCACCCAGATGACCGTGGCCAACGTTTTCTCCAAGTACAACCTCCTCACCGGCGACATCGACTCCAGCGACACTGGTTCCTCCGTTACCTTCGCAACCACCATCCGCCCCAACCAAGGGAAATCGGCTGGCGACGACGGCTATGAAGACTTCCCCGTGGGCACCTCCGGCCAATACGAGTACCTGGGTATGGCTTACGTGCTGATGTCGAAAGACAAGCTGACCTCCGACATCGACCTCGACTTCTACGACGGCGAAGACGTGACCACCGCCACCCGCTTCCACCACCTCGACGTCGACGGCGCGCCACTGCAGCGCAACTACCGCACCAACATCTTCGGCGCCCTCCTCACATCCACAATCGACTTCACCATCACCATCAAACCCGACTACGAGACCCCCGACTACCCCGAGACCGCAGGCGACGCCTCCTCACTCACCAGCACCATAGCCTCCCTCAATTCCACCGGTGGCACCATAGCTCTCTCGGGCGACATATCCATGACCACATCCCTGACCGTTGCTACGGTTGCTGGAGCCACCACTACAATCGACCTCGCTGGAAACACCCTCGACTTCTCCAACGACACATTTATTGTTATGGCAGGACGGGGAGCCCTTAACATCAAGAACGGCACCATCAAGGCAGCCAACGACACCAAGGCAGTTGTAAAGCTGCAAGGCTACAGTACAACCGAGTGCACCCTGGAGAATGTGCACATTATCCGCACTGTTCCCAGCGGCAACTATAGCTCTACGGGCGCTCTTGAATTGGGTTGCAACGATAACGACAACTTCGGCACGATGACCGTTAAGGATTGCTCTATTTCCAGCGAAAGTACAGCCGGCATCACAATGTTTGGCAACAACGATATCACCATCACCAACACCGCGGTTAGCGCCATGGACCTCGCAATCTCCACGAACGCCTCCCATACCTACACGGGCAACATTACGCTGACCGATTGCACATTCACCGCCGACGGAGCCGCTTTGTTCAACCAGAATTACACCTTCACCATCGACAATTGCACCTTCAACGGCACAGCTCGCGGCCTGATCGCCCGTGGTGGCACCTACACGGTTACCAACTCCAAGTTCTATCAGCGATTCAACGGCTACACCCGCACGACAAGTGCTAGCAGCGGAGTTGTGGAGGCTGTCGCCGTAACCACCCAGGAGCTGAACGATTGGTTTGTCACCGAGGATACATGGCCCGCTAATGTATCGACCGCCTCGGGTCAAAGCTCTTGGAAAAGCTTGAAATGGGCTTCTGGCTCGCTCGTTCCCTGCGCGGCAGTAATCCTTGGCAACCGCAGCACCGCTTACCAGTATCCCACCGTGGCCACGTTCACCGACTGCGTCATCTCGGGCAACGCTCGCGCCGTCTACGGCTGGGGCTACAGCACCGACAACAACGTCACCGTCACCTACTCCAGCACCACCATCACCGGCGACACCGCCTACGGCGACAACGTCACTGTCAACTAATTTCACTTACACATACACCCTATTCCCCGTGTCACCGTCCCATCGGCGGTGACACTTTTATTTATAAGCCTCGATGCCCCACTTTATAAATCCTCGCTGGATTGAAGACAAAAGAAAAAAGGCTTTCAGTCATCGTAACTCACTGACCAAAAGCCTTTTCTGATTTAGTGGTGCCACCAGGAATCGAACCGGGGACACAAGGATTTTCAGTCCTTTGCTCTACCAACTGAGCTATGGCACCATCGCTAAATCGATCGCTGGGCTTGCGCCTTTGCGATTTTGCGTTGCAAAGGTAGGGGTTTTTCGCGAATCTACCAAATATCCGGGGCGGTTTTTATCGGAATTTTTGCGAAATATCTGAATATCAGGAAGATGATGGCCTCCAAGATGGTATTGGGGGGGAGGGGATTTAGTGCCTCTTCTTTTAGATGGCGACTACTGATGATGGGCGCCTGGGCATCCTGGATTTTAGGGCCGTCCAAGACCGCCCCCCCAGAATGAATGGCCGTCCAAGGCCGGCACCCCCTGAATGGCCGTCCAAGGCGGCCCCCGGAATGGCCCCCTGGACTGCCGAGAAGGTTATCGACAGGCGGGTGACGAAAATTTATTTGAATTTTTTATAAATTTGTAATTATTACAAATAATTTTACTATCTTTGCGGGTGAAAACGATAACGAGGGAAACAATGGACACGAAGCAATTGGCTAAAGAGCGATTGGAGAGCCGGGGCATAAGGCCCTCGGTGCAACGGCTACGCATAATGGAATACCTGCTGAGCCACAACACGCATCCGTCGGTCGAGGAGGTGTACACGGCGCTGGTGGGCGACATCCCCACGTTGAGCCGCACGACGGTCTACAACACCCTGCGGATGTTCTCCGACGCGGGCCTGGCCCAGATGATCACGATCGACGAGCACCGGGTGTGCTACGACGGCCACCTTCACGACCATTGCCACTTCTACTGTCGCCATTGCGGGCGCATCATCGATATCGAGTTGCCCCGACCCGCGGTCGCGTGGCCTGATTCCGATGAGGTTCCGGCTATCGGCCAGATCGACCAAGTGCAATTTTACTATAAGGGCATCTGCTCAGAATGCGTCAAGCTACTGGCAGTCAACGAGAAATAATTCATCCAACATTTTTAACAGGTAAAACAGAAAGAATCATGAAAAAGCGTTTCGTATGTACCGTGTGCGGCTACGTGCACGAGGGGACCGAGGCCCCCGAGAAGTGCCCCAAGTGCAAAGTAGGGGCCGACAAGTTTAGAGAGGAGGGCTACGTGCTCAAGGGCTCGAAGACCGAGAAGAACCTCCTGGAGGCGTTCGCCGGAGAGTCAATGGCCCGCAACAAGTACACCTACTTCGCGTCGAAGGCCAAGAAGGACGGCTTCGTGCAGATGGCGGCTATCTTCGAGGAGACAGCCAACAACGAGAAGGAGCACGCCAAGATGTGGTACAAACTGCTCAACGGCGGCAGCATCTCCGACACTGAGCACAACCTTGAGGACGCGGCCAACGGCGAGAACTACGAGTGGACCGACATGTACGACCGCATGGCCCGCGAGGCCCGCGAGGAGGGCTTCGAGGAGATCGCCCGGAAGTTTGAGGGCGTGGCCGCGATCGAGCGCGAGCACGAGGAGCGTTACCGCAAGCTGTTGAAGAACCTGCGCGACCGCAAGGTGTTCAGCAAGGACGGCGAGGCCGTTTGGCAGTGCGCCAACTGTGGCCACATCGTGATCGGCATCCAGGCTCCCGACGTATGCCCCGTGTGCGATCATCCGCAAGCTTATTTCCAGGTGCGCGCCGAGAACTACTAATTCCCACCCCCCCAACATCACAAGGGCCACGCCGTCGAGGCGTGGCCCTTTTCCTATATGTTAAGCTTGGATTACACACAAAAAAAATTGATTGTCTCTCGACAACCAATCTTAGTTAACCTTAAATCTAATACCATGAAAAACACGCTACAAAGGTACGGCGTTTTTCGTTAACGGCAAATAAAATGGCAAAAATTTTGCTTGATTTCAACTTAATTTCACACCAAATTGCTATTGGTTAAGTTAAATCGGTGACAAGCGACAGTTTTGTGACATTTTGGCGACATTTTGATAGCGTGGAGAGCTCGAAAGCGAAAATAGGCCGAAAAGCCCAATTAACATCTCTTAAAACCGCCTTCCGAGTGGTAAAATTACAGCTCGCTGACGCGGACGCGCTGGTTTTTGAGGCGGTGGGGCTGGAGGGTTGCCACCAGACTCATCACCTTGTCACGGGGGACAGCCGCAAGGGCGCAATGGTCCTTAACGGTAATCACCCCCACCTCGTCGGGCTGCAACTGGCCTTTGTGGATGAGGTAGCCCGCGATGTCGCCACGGGAGATTTTCTCGCGACGCCCGGCGTTGAAGTATAGCGTGGTCCACTTGGGCCTCTGCGGGCAGCGGCCGGCCTCGGGGAGCATCCCTACCGAGCGATAGGTGATCCCGTCGTCGAGCCACTCGGGGCGGCTGTCCTTGTCGGAGGTGATGATATACACCTCGCCGTCGGCGCCTTGGCGGGCTGTGCGGCCGTTGCGGTGGGTGAACGTATCGCCCTGCAACGGGAGATGGTAATGGATGATGCAGTCGACGTCGGTAATGTCGAGCCCGCGCGCCGCCAAGTCGGTGGCTACCAGGATCGGGGCCGAACCGTTATTGAGGCGATCGACGGCGATCTCGCGTTGCAACTGGTCGAGTGCGCCATGATACAGCGCGGCGGGAAAACCTGCCTTGACGAGCATCTGATGGACGCGCTCGGCGCTCTCGCGGTGGTTAACGAAGATGATCGACCGCTCATCGGGGGAGAATGTGGCCAGCAACGACTTGAGCGTGTCGATTTTGTCGGGCGAAGGGCTATGCAACTCGTAGTAGTCGACATGTCCCTGTGGGGCGACATTGCGCTCAGTGAAGTCGTACACTCTCGGCGACCGCAAGCGTAGCCACTGGGGGATCTCCTCGAGAGGCGTGGCGGAGGTGAGAATCAAACGGTTAACCGCGGTCATATTTCTCACGAGACGGCGCATCTGGTCGTGGAAACCGAGCTCGAGTTGCTTGTCGTATTCGTCGATGACGAGAGTTTTGACCCGCGACAGGTCGACGGTGCCACGGTTGGCATGGTCGAGCAATCGCCCCGGGGTGGCGACGATGATCGCCGGAGAGGCCTCGAGCGAGCGGGTCTCGTCGGTCATGGAGTGACCGCCGTAGAGCGGCACTACGCGCATCGGCAGGGCCAGGGGACGCGTTACGGCGGCGATCTGCACGACCAACTCGCGCGACGGGGCGAGGATGACGGCTTGAGGACCCTGGGCGCCCTGACGCAGCGACATCAACAGGGGGATGTCGAAAGCCAGCGTTTTGCCACTTCCAGTGGGGGCTAACAGGATGGTTTCGCGGCCGTTGTCGGTGGCGAGGGCTTCTTGCATGGGGTTGAGGGCTTGGATGCCGAGCGACCGGCGCGCCCGCTGTATTATCTCGTCTTTTTTCATGACATTCGTTTTAGCAGTTACAAATATAACACCCGTAAAGCGTTTTTTGTCCTAAAAGACCTAATTTTTACCCTGATTTAACGGGAGAAGGAGGTAACTATTCAGCGAATAACTAAGATACTCTAAAAACAAAAGCCCGGACCGAA
>JAJBVP010000022.1 GCA_020859755.1 Bacteroidales bacterium
TTATGCCTCGTGAACTTTAAAAATTTACCGAAGTATTGTTTAAAGGATGAAAGGATTAAAGGAAGAAAGACCAGCTACTGAAAACTGAAAACTGAAAACTAAAAGCTACAGAAATGGCTAAAGAAATAAAATTTGACATCAAGGCTCGCGAAGAGCTCAAGAAGGGCGTTGACGCTTTGGCCGACGCCGTCAAAGTAACACTCGGCCCCAAGGGTCGCAACGTGATCATCGAAAAGAAGTTTGGCGCTCCCCACATCACCAAGGACGGCGTGACCGTAGCCCGCGAGGTGGAGCTTGAGGACCCGTTCCAGAACATGGGCGCACAACTCGTGAAGGAGGTTGCCTCGAAGACCGGTGACGACGCCGGCGACGGCACCACCACCGCCACCGTGCTTGCCCAGGCTATCATCAACGTGGGCCTGAAGAACGTGGCCGCCGGTGCCAACCCCATGGACATCAAGCGAGGCATCGACAAGGCCGTGGCTGTGGTCGTTGAGGGCATCAAGGTGCAGGCTGAGGAGGTAGGCGACGACTTCAAGAAGATTGAGGACGTGGCCCGCATCTCGGCCAACAACGACGAGGCTATCGGCAAACTCATCGCCGAGGCCATGAAGAAGGTGAAGAAAGAGGGCGTGATCACCGTCGACGAGGGCAAGGGAACGGAGACAACCGTTGACATCGTCGAGGGTATGCAATTCGACCGCGGTTACATCTCGCCTTACTTCGTCACCAACACCGAGAAGATGGAGTGCGAGATGGAGCAGCCGTTAATCCTGATCTACGACAAGAAGATCTCCAACCTCAAGGACATGCTTCCCATCCTGGAGCAGACGGCCCAGAGCGGACGCCCGCTGTTGATCATCGCCGAGGACGTGGACCAGGAGGCTTTGGCCACCTTGATCGTCAACCGTCTGCGCGGCTCGCTGAAGATCTGCGCTGTCAAGGCCCCCGGTTTCGGCGACCGTCGTAAAGAGATGTTGCAAGATATCGCCATCCTTACCGGTGGTCAAGTGATCTCGGAGGAGGTAGGCCTGAAGCTGGAGAACGCCACGATGGACATGCTCGGTCGCGCCGAGAAGGTGACCGTCAACAAGGAGAACACCACCATCGTCAACGGTGCAGGCAAGAAGGAGGCTATCGCGGCTCGCGTGGCCCAGATCAAGGCCCAAATCGAGCAGACCACCAGCGACTACGACAAGGAGAAGCTGCAGGAGCGTCTGGCCAAATTGGCCGGCGGCGTGGCCGTGCTCCACATCGGGGCTCCCTCGGAGGTGGAGATGAAGGAGAAGAAGGACCGCGTGGACGACGCCCTGAGCGCTACCCGCGCCGCAATCGCCGAGGGTATCGTGCCCGGTGGTGGCGTGGCTTACATCCGTTGCATCCCTCAGCTCGAGGGCTTGAAGGGCGACAACGAGGACGAGCTCACGGGTATCCACATCATCAAGCGCGCCATCGAGGAGCCGCTTCGCCAGATCGTAGCCAACGCTGGCGTTGAGGGGGCCGTGGTAGTGCAGAAGGTGAAAGAGGGTAACGCCGACTTCGGTTACAACGCCCGCACCGACACCTACGAGGATCTCTTCCCCGCAGGCGTGATCGACCCCGCCAAGGTAGCCCGCGTGGCCCTGGAGAACGCTGCCTCGATAGCCGGCATGTTCTTGACCACCGAGTGTGTCATCGCCGACAAGAAGGAGGAGAACCCGGCTCCCGCCATGCCCGCCGGTGGCATGGGTGGCATGGGTGGCATGATGTAAAATCGTAAGCATTTAGCATTTAGCGTTTAGCATTTAGCCAAATTGCATTAATATAGGACAGCCGCGGCGCCATTGGGTGCCGCGGCTGCTGTTTTGTTAGTGATTTTTTCTTCCCCTCAATGCTCGATGAGCCAGGAGGAGAGGGTGCGCGTCTCTGGAGAGAATACGGCACCAATTTTGTACACTCGACGATGGTCGGCATTCCAGCTTAAAGCGTATTCCTTGCTGTCGATCTGAGCCAGGACCTCCTCGGGGGTGCCTCCGAGCTTGAACTCAAACACATAGACGTCCCTGAGAGTGGTAGCAACCATGTCGATACGGCCGCTCGATACCGATCTTTCGCTTTCTGTATCAATGCCCACCAACAGGAAAATCTCATATACAAGCATGTGGAAGGTTTCCTCTAAGGGGTTGCGGTGCATTATTTCGTTGGGAATCTTGGCTATGAGCGATTGGATGGTGGTCATCATGGCTTCAACGTCGGAGTCCCATACCGCCATCATAAAGTTGCGGAGCGTGGTCGAAATTACAGCATTGTCAACCCCTAAGTATAAAGGGAAAAGCTCTTTGACTAAGGTGTTGCGTACTTCGGCATTGGGAATGTCCAATGTGTAGAACGGCCCTCTTACCCCCACTATGGTAAGGTACCCCGTCTGGTAAAGCAGAGCCAGAGGA
This sequence comes from Bacteroidales bacterium, assembly GCA_020859755.1. Lineage (GTDB taxonomy): Bacteria > Bacteroidota > Bacteroidia > Bacteroidales > Muribaculaceae > JAJPXC01. The sequence continues at coordinate 2,427 of JAJBVP010000022.1, forward strand.
TTGTCCTCGTCGAAGATACTTGCGAGTTGTATCTCGTCGGCTTGCGATCCACTAAGTTCTTCGATGGTGAATGAACTTCTTTTGAGGTATTCAACCAAGGTTTTCGAGGATCCTGAACGTGCCCAATAATCGTTCATTATCCCTTGTGACATTACTTGGAGAAGGTTGAATGGATTGTAAACGGTGATGGGTTCGGCGGTAAAACGGTAACCGTTATAACGCTGGCGAAGGGCGAGCACGGCATCCTCGGTGTCGCATCCCAAACGTTGTGCCACAAGCTTTATGCCGTTGGGGAAGTAGGCACGCATCTCATCCTCAGTAATACCACAAAGGGTGGCATAAGAGGGATTCATTGATATGTCAACGAGGTTATTGACCCCGGAAAATAGCGTTAGATGGCTGAAGCGAGCCACTCCCGTAATCAGGGCGAACTTAATAAACTCGTCGCATGCCTTTAGCTGCACGAAAAGGTTGCGAAGGATATCGGTGTTGCGCTCTAGCTTGGCGCCCTCGTGGATGGTTTCCAAAAGGCCCTTGTCGTATTCGTCGAACAGCAACACGACTCCGCGACCTGTCTTTTCCGAAGCCCTTCTTATAAGATCGCCGAACACCACCCCTAATCCCCGGGAAAGATCAACCTCTATTTCCAACCTTTTGGCCTCTTCACCTATAACAGCTTTAAGATCCTCTTCAAGATCATTTGCATTAGTGGCTCTCACTCGATTCATGTCGATGTGGATCACGGCATGGGGGTTCCAATCTTGCTCCAAAGCTGCGATAGCCAAGCCTTCAAAAAGGTCCTTACGCCCTTCCCAATAATATTTTAAAGTGGACAGAAGCAAGCTTTTACCAAATCGGCGAGGTCGCGAGAGGAAAAAACTTTTACCATTGTCATTCACCAGATTGTAGAGGATATCAGTTTTGTCAACGTAAAGACATCCGTCATTGCGTAGGCTTTTGAAATCCTGGTAACCAAGGGGAAGTCGGGGTCGCGGGCTAGTCATTTTGCTGTGGTTTTGGAGTTGTGTATGCAAAAGTAATTATTTTTTCTGGAAAATTCTCAAAGCATGATGTAAAAGTGACAGCCGCGGCGCCATAGGTGCCGCGGCTGCTGTTTGAGGGGGTATGGGGAATTAAAAAAGGATGTCGGGGGATTAGTGGGAGTCGCCGTTTTCGTCGAGGATTGTGTGGTTGGAGCACCATTTGGTGACGGCGGTGCCGTTGTTGGTTACGGTACCGGCGGTCATGTAATCCCAGGAGAAGCCAGTGGAGGAATTCAGGTCGGTGTAGCCAGCAAAGACGCCGCAGTTGTTGGCGTTACCAAAGTTGATGTTGTCAACTTCGCAATTGTTTACGTCAGGGATGCCGTTCATGGAGTCTAGGAAGCCCATGATACCACCAGCTTTGTTGATGACGAGGTCGGAAGGTGTTGTCATATTCTTAACCGAGCAGTTCTTCACGGGGCTGTTGGTGCCGTAGCCACCGTAAGTGCCAAAGAGCCCACCCACGGTCAAGTCACTGTGAGCAACAGTAGAGGAACCCGTAATTGTGAAGCCATCCACATGGACGTTTTCAACGGTATAATAATAGTTTTTGTCGGAATAGTCGGGGAAAAGAGCGCCTATGTAACGTACTTTATCTGTTGCAGAGGTGCCAAGATCAAATACCAAGTCATTAATGGTAAGGTCCTTTACGTTACAGGGATACCAGAACATAGCGATTCTATAATTGAAATCGTCATTATATTCTATTTCCATATTAGAAATAGTGAGCCCATTGCCGTTGAAAGTAATTGGATTACCGGACTTAAAATAGCAATAACAATCCAATGGGTTTCCTCCCATATCAATATCTTCGGCAAGAGCTACCTCAGTAGTTTCCCAGCCATTATACATGGTCATAATTCCCCATAGGGCCTCGCCCCAACCTTCTTTAACAGCTTCAACAGCTTGGATAAACCCTTCCTTATCATCTTTAAAATTTTTGGGTCTCACTCCTGTTTTTTGAAGCTCAGTATAGAAACCATTGCTTTTCCATACAGCGGCTAACTGTGCGCCATTGGACACCTCAAGAACCGTGGTTCCTTCACTATTTACAGAAAGAGTCACGGGCTCAAGTGTCTTGCCGTCCCAGGGGGAGAGATTGCGGTTCTCGTAGCCGTCGTAGTCGGGGTTGATTGTGATGGTGAAGTCGATGGTGGAGGTGAGGAGGGCGCCGAAGATGTTGGTGCGGTAGTTGCGCTGCACGGGCGCACCGTCGACATCGAGGTGGTGGAACCTGGAGGCGGTGGCCACATCGGCGCCGTCGTAGAAGTCGAGGTCGATGTCGGCGGTGGTCTTGTCGGAGGACATCAGCACGTAGGCCATGGCGAGGTATTCATATTGGCCCTTGGTGCCCACGGGGAACTGCTCGTAAGCGGTGTCGTCCTTGGTCAGGCCGTTGTTGGGGCGGATGGTTTGGGCGAAGGTCACCTTGGCGGGGGTGTCAAGCACTGAGCCGTCGCGGAGACTGAACTGGCTGTAAACGCCCGATACTTCCATCGTGGTGGAGATGGTCTTGCCTGCCATTGCCGGCTCGTTGATGTCGTTGGTGCCGACGTTGATCTGGGCGAAGGGGCGCTTGAGGGTGGAGGTGAGGGAGGCCGCGCCGTCGACGGTGAATTCCTCGTGGCTGAAGAAGGCGTCAACGTCCTCGACGTTCAAGTCGTTGATATTGGCGTAGTTGACGGTGATGGTGGATGCGCTGGTGTCCAGAGTGAAGTACTCGTTGCCGTTGGCGTCCTTGGCGTTGGGCGACTGTGCCCAGAACACCACTTGATATTTCTTGCCGGTGATCAGCTGGAGGGTAAGGGTGTTGGTGAGGGAGCTGAACTGTTTGTCGCTCCTGTTGAGGGCGATTATGGGGGTGTCCACACCGTCCTCGTATACTGCGTACCAGAGGTCGAGAGCCGAGTAGCCGTCGGAGTAGGCACGCGACTGGATGTCGGTGGGGAGAGTGGCGGTGATGGTCACGGTCACTTCCTTGCCATTCTCGGTGCCTTTCAGGGGCTCATCGCTTTAGCAGGAGGTTAATCCCACTGCCATAGCAATTGCGGCCAATGCCGCGAAGAATGTTTTCTTCATAAAGATTGGGTTATTGTTGAATAATAGTGAAAATTTATAGACGTGTTTGGGGCCCTGTATGTCGATTGACCGTGTTTTTCGGTATCGGCTGGATGAATTTTCGACACAAAGATACTGAATGGAGTTCTAGCGGCAATCACCCCCCCGGATGACAGGTTTATTAACAGTATTTAGGGGATTGAAAGGGATTGGTTGGCGAGAAGGAGTCGACCGAATGGACACG
>JAJBVP010000007.1 GCA_020859755.1 Bacteroidales bacterium
ACCATCTGTCACGCCTACGGCGCTAGCTTCGCGATGGTGGGGGATTTTGGCACGCTGATGGTGGATTTTGGCACGCGGTCTTTCGCGCTCCTCTGCGTGATAAATTCCATCAGCGCGAAGCCGTCTGCGAAAGTCTGCGAAAGTCTGCGTGAGAAAAACACCCAGCGCGAAGCCGTCTGCGAAAGTCTGCGAAAGACTGCTTGCTTAAAACTCTGTTGCGGGTCTCGGCGTGAGGTGAACTTGCGGGAGCCGTGGGGGTAGCGCCGTAGGCGTGACAGATGGCAGCCGTGGGCAGACGCCCCCGTAGGGGTCGCACAACCCCCAACGATGACGCAATAAAGGAGCCGCGATTGCGTTATATGATTGTTATGAAGAATTTTATCAGCATCATTATACTCGCCCTGTTGACCATGTGCAGCGTGTCGTGCATCGAGGACGGGGTGTCGACCTCGTCGAGCGACCAGCCCACATTCTCGGTCGACACGCTTAATCTCGGCAGCGTCTTCACGGGCCAGGGCACGCCCACCCACCGCTTTGTGGTGTACAACCGCCACGACAAAATCATCAATATCAACACGATAGCCTTGAGGAACGACGCCTCGGGGGTGTTCCGATTGAATGTCGACGGGATGTCGGGACGCACGTTCTCCAACGTGGAGATCCGCCCCAACGACTCGATTTACGTGTTTGTGGAGGCCACGGCGCCGGTTAACGGCACGCCGGGGCTGCTGGCCGTGGAGGATCACCTGGATTTCACCACCCAGGGCGTGACACGGTCGGTCGTGCTCCATGCCGACGGGTTTGACGTCGAGCCGATACGGTCGCTCGTCATCACCCAGGACTCGCGCATGACTGCCGAGTACCCCTACCAGGTGTGGGACTCGATTGTCGTTGAGGAGGGAGCGAAGCTGATCGTCGACCCCGGGGTCAAGCTGTATTTCCACGACAAAGCCGAGTTTATCGTGCGCGGCACCCTGGAGGTCAACGGCACGGCTGAGCAGCCGGTGGAGATGATGGGCGACCGCCTGGGAAATGTGGTGACGACCATCCCGTTCGAACTTCTCGCGTCGCAGTGGGAAGGACTGTTCTTCACCCCGTCGTCCAAGGGCAACAAGCTGAGCCACACGTCGATACGCAACACCAGCTACGGCGTGGTGGCCGATTCGCTCGGCGGGTCGATGGAGGCGCCCAACTTGTATATGCTTAATTGCCAGCTGCACAACTCGGGGACCTACGTGTTCCAGGCGGCGCATACGGGCGTGACCGCCATCGGATGTGAATTCTCCGACGCATCGCTGGGCGTGATCTACGTGCGCGGTGGCGAATTAACATTAAACCACTGCACGATAGCCAATTACTACCTCTTTACGGCGCTTGGCGGACCGTCCCTACAACTGGCACACGTGACGAGCGACGATGACGACGCGTCGGGGTTGCCGTTCCTCAAGGCCAATATCGACAACACCATCGTATATGGCAACGGCACCGACTTGTCGCACGGCGACCTCGAGGGGTCGACGGTGCTGATGCGGAGCTGCCTGTTGAAGTCGGCCGGCAGCGACGACAACAACTTCATCAACTGCCTGTGGGACACCGATCCGCTCTATTTCACGGTAAGGGAGGATTATTACTTCGACTATCGGTTGAAGGAGGATTCGCCGGCACGCGGCGCCGCCGACACATCTCTAACCCTTCCCGCGGCGGCCTACGACCGCTACGGCACCTCCCGAGCCGCCACCATCGGCGCCTACGAATAAGCCGCCACCCCCCGCTCAAAGCCGCTCGCGGCCTCAATACCCGCAAGGCTTCGCCAACTCCCCAATCCAAAAATAGGGATCTGAAATATGGCAGAAGCCTCGCGGATCAAGCCGATTGCTTCGCAATCGCCTAAGCGCGGAACAAGCGGATGGGACACGGATATAGCTTCGCGCTGGGTGGATTTATCACGCTGGTGGGCGCGGGCTGCCGCCCTCAAACAAGGAGCGTGGGCGCCCTCGCCCGCGCATCTTTTTCGCGCTGGATGGATATTTTCACGCTGGTGGTGGATTTTTCACGTTGGGGGGCGCGGAGGGGCGCAGCGGGGGTGGTTGATTTTTGCACGCGGTCTTTCGCGGTCGAGCGCAGTCTTTCAGGGCTGCTGCGCCCCTCTGCGCCCCACTGCGTGAGAAAATTCAACAGCGCGAAGCCGTCTGCGAAAGTCTGCGAAAGTCTGCGTGAGAAAAACACCCAGCGCGAAGCCATCTGCGGAAGACTGCGAAAGTCTGCGTGAGAGTTGCGTCAGCGCGAAGCTGACTGCGGAAGTCTGCGTGCTTAAAACTCTGTTGCGGGTCTCGGCGTGAGGTGAACTTGCGGGGTCGTGGGGGTAGCGCCGTAGGCGTGACAGATGGTAGCCGTGGGTAGGAGGCCCCGATAGGGGTCGACTGCCCACGGTTAACGCACGTTTTTTGGTTTTTTCAGCGGCCCCGTAGGGGTCGCACTACCCTTCTATCTCCGTGAATATATATTCGTCCTCGAATTCTATTTCATGGAGCTCCAACAGCCTCCGATACTCCTCAAGGAATGCTTTCTGCTGGTGGTGGATGGCCTGCTCTGAGATATATTTCTCCACCTTATCCACCTGGCTCTTTGACACAGTAAAATACCCGCAACCCTCTTGCCACTGGAAATGGCACGGGGTGTAACGGTTGTCATTGATCCAATTAGTGGAGTTGGATTTTATGTCGCGAGCCATGTCGCTCAGCGACATTGATGGCTTGAATCCAAATAGCAGGTGAACATGGTCGTGGACGCCGTTGACGATGATTGGATGACCCCCGAGACCATCGATGATTCCTCCAATGTAGCTGTGAAGATACGGGGCGAAATGGGGTTGAATAATCGCATACCTGTTTTTGACGGCAAACACCAGGTGCGCAAGGCATTTGTGATAGCTGTTTGGCATAGATTTTCGGTTAAATGATTTTTGCAAAGATATGGATAAATTTTCTATTTACAATGTGCGACCCCTACGGGGCCGCTTGGGAGGGGGGGAGACGACGCGTTGACCGTGGGCGACCGACCCCGCTGGGGCCGGTCACCCACGGCTACCATCTGTCACGCCTACGGCGCTAGCTTCGCGATGGTGGGGGTTTTTGGCACGCTGATGGTGGATTTTGGCACGCGGTCTTTTGCGGTCGAGCGCAGTCTTTCAAGGCTGCTGCGGTCCTCCGCGCTCCTCTGCGTGATAAATTCCATCAGCGCGAAGCCGTCTGCGAAAGTCTGCGAAAGTCTGCGAAAGTCTGCGTGAGAAAATTCAACAGCGCGAAGCTGACTGCGGAAGACTGCGGAAGACTGCGTGAGAAAAACACCCAGCGCGAAGCTATATCCCTGTCCATTCCACTTGTCGTTTAACATTTTTTGTTGAACGTAGCCTTAATGCCATCGGGAAAACTTATTCTGGGGGGAGCTTGTCGAAGAGGGCGATGAGGCGGGTGAGCTGCTCCTGGTCGCGGAATGAGAAGGTGATACGGCCACGGCCGTTGGCGTCGCAATGGAGCTGGACGGGGGCGGCGAAGCGCGCTGAGAGGTTTTGCTTCAATTCGTCGAAAAGGCGGTTTTTCTCGCGCTTCGGGGCTGGCTTCTTCACCTCGAGCTCGCGCCCCTCGAGCATCTCCTTGGCTATCTCCTCGGCGCGGCGCACGCTCAGATCCTCGGCCAGGATGCGGTGAAAGAGCTTGTTTTGCAACTGGTGGTCGTCCAATTTCAGGATGGCGCGGGCGTGACCCTCGGTGAGGCGACGCTCGCTCAGGGCAAGCTGCACGTCGGCGTGCAGGCGTAGCATGCGCAGGGCGTTGGCGATGGCCGCGCGGCTCTTGCCGATGCGCTCCGAGAGCTGCTCTTGGGTCAAATGGTATTGATCGATCAGCTTGTGGTAGGTCAACGCGATTTCGATGGGGTTGAGGTCCTCGCGCTGGATGTTCTCGATGAGGGCCATCTCGGTGAGCTCCTGTTCGTTGGCGTCGCGGATGTAGGCCGGGATCTCGTTGAGACCGGCTGCCAGGGCCGCGCGGTAGCGGCGCTCGCCGGCGATTATCTGGTAGCTCCCCGGGCCCACCTGTCGCAGCGAGATGGGCTGGAGCACGCCGAACGTCTTCACCGAGCGCGTCAAGTCGTCCAACGCCTCCTGGGCGAACGTCTGGCGCGGCTGGTCGGGGTTGGGGGAAATTTGGCTCAGGGGGACGGTGTTGATGGCCGACGTCCCTACGGCGGGCACATCGTCCATTGGTATCAGCGAGTCAAGGCCTCGCCCTAATGCGTTGCGTTTGATGGCCATAGCGGTTATTTAGGCTTGTTTTTGGAGATGATTTCTTTGGCGAGCATCACGTGGGAGGTAGCGCCGCGGCTCTCGGGATCGTAGAGCAGGGCCGGCAGCCCGTGGCTCGGGGCCTCGCTCAGGCGTATGTTGCGGGGGATGACCGTGTCGAAAACCATGGCCCCGAAGTGCCCCTTCAGCTCCTCGTAGATCTGGTTGGCAAGGCGCAGGCGAGCGTCGTACATAGTCAACAGGAATCCCTCGATTTCCAGCGAGGGGTTAAGACGCGACTTGATGATGCGTATCGTGTTGAGCAGCTTGGAGATGCCTTCGAGGGCGAAATACTCGGCCTGCACGGGGATGATCACCGATTGCGCGGCCGTCAAGGCGTTGACCGTGATGAGGCCCAGCGACGGAGAGCAGTCGATAAGGATATAGTCGTAATCTTTGGCGATAGGCTCGAGTAGATGCTGCAGCACACGCTCGCGATCGGATTTGTTGATAAGCTCCAGCTCGGCGCCGGCCAGGTCGATGCGCGAGCCGATCAGGTCCAGGCCCTCGACGCAGGTCTTCACTTGCGACCCTTGCAGGGGATAGTTGTCCACCAGGCACTCGTAGATCGAGGATGTCATCGACTTGGGGTCGATTCCGTAACCTGAAGTGGCGTTGGCCTGAGGGTCGGCGTCGATGATCAGCACCTTCTGTCCGGCCGAGGCGAGCGACGCACCCAGGTTGATTGTGGTGGTGGTTTTACCCACGCCCCCCTTCTGATTAGCGATTGCAATTATTTTACCCATAAGCAATTATAATTTTGCACAATGCAAAGTAACCACTTTTCGCCCAAATACCAAAAAACAAAAACCAAAAACACCCCTTGATGTTGATAACTGACCAAATTTGTCGATAACCTGAAAAAATTTTTTCAAGCTTTTGGTAAAAATGACATATTTTCGCCCCTCGGCAGGCAGTAATTTTGTACCGTAATCTTTAACCAACCACAAAATCAAAGCTTATGGAAAATGACACAATCAACACGCAAGTGCTCCAAGAGGAGTGCACAACGCTCCAAGAAGAGTGCACAATGCACCAAGAGGAGTGCACAATGCCCCAGGAAGAGGGCACAACGCTCAGTGAAGAAAACGATGAGCCGGCTGGAAACCAAGGCAAGGACCCCCGTGGGAAGCATGGCGAGCAGCCGGTGGAAACACCAAGGAGCGAGCACCAGGCAACTCGAGTGGATCTTGAAGAAGTTCTTGCTGCGGCTGAGCGCCGCGGTTATCTTAAGGGCCGTAATGAACGCATTGAGGAACTGATGGCGCGCCCCCGCGAACTCGAGGCCCCCACCCACGAGTCACCGGCCCTCATCCTCAACCACATCCGCCGCTCCATCTGGGATTAGCGCCCAGCTTTTAGCCTAATAGTCCCC
>JAJBVP010000054.1 GCA_020859755.1 Bacteroidales bacterium
TGTTGTTCTCGTCAACCGGGGTTGGCACGGCCACAATGTAGAAGTTGCAGTCGCGAATCTCGTCGATGTCGGTGGTGCAGCGGAAACCGTGGTTGTTGATGGCATCCTGGAGCAGGTCGTCGGCCACCTCGAGCGTGGCATCATGACCTTTCATCAGCGCGTCCACGCGGGCCTGGTTCATATCGAAACCCACCGTGGGATACTTGGTGGAAAACAATCTGGCCAAGGGAAGACCTACATAGCCAAGACCGATAACGCAAATTTTAATCTTTTTATCCATTTTTAATTTGATATTTTAGTCGCGGGAGAAGAGGTCGCGAGTGTAGACTTTGGAGAGGCAGTCGTGGAGGTCGGGGGAGAGGCGGTTGGCCATGATGGCGCGGGAGCGGGATTTGAAGGAGGGGAGGTCGTTGACGACTTCGGAGCCGAAGAAGGTGGAGCCGTCGGGGAGGGAGGGCTCGTAGATGATGACGGTGGCGCCTTTGGCTTTGATGCGTTTCATCACGCCCTGGATCGAGGATTGGCGGAAGTTGTCACTGTTGGATTTCATCGTCAGGCGGTAAACGCCTATCACGCAGGGCTTTTCCTTGGATTCGTCGAACGACGCGCCCTCGTAGTCGTAGTAGCCGGCTTGCTTGAGGACTTGGTCGGCGATGAAGTCTTTGCGGGTTCGGTTGCTCTCGACGATGGCCGACATCATCTGTTGGGGGACGTTGGCGTAGTTGGCGAGCAATTGCTTGGTGTCCTTGGGAAGGCAGTAGCCGCCGTAGCCGAACGACGGGTTGTTGTAGTGGGTGCCGATGCGGGGATCGAGACCGATGCCCTCGATTATCGCCTTGGAATCCAAGCCTTTGACCTCGGCGTAGGTGTCCAGTTCGTTAAAATAGCTCACGCGCAGGGCAAGGTAGGTGTTGGCGAACAGTTTGACCGCCTCGGCCTCCTTGGTGCCCATAAACAGCGTGGGGATTTCCTCTTTGATCGCGCCTTCTTGGAGCAGCGCGGCGAACTCCTCGGCTTTACCCTGTAAGAAGGGGATGTCGGCCAACTCACGGATGGCCTGGTTCTCCTCCTCAAACTCGTGGTCGTCAATCGCCTTGGGTACGCCCACGATTATGCGGCTCGGGTAGAGGTTGTCGTACAACGCCTTGCTCTCACGAAGGAACTCGGGAGAAAACAGCAGATTGAGCCGCTTCACCCCTTTCCTCATGTATCTCAGGTACAGGCTGCGGCAGTAGCCAACTGGAATGGTCGATTTGATCACCATTACTGCCTTGGGGTTGATCTCCAATACAAGGTCGATCACGTCCTCGATGCAGTGGGTGTCGAAGTTGTTCTTGACGGGGTCGTAGTTGGTCGGCGCGGCGATGATAACGAAATCGGCGTCGGCGTAAGCCTCCTTGGCGTTGGTCGTGGCATTTAGCCGCAAAGGCTGCTCGGCCAAGAACTTTTCGATGTACTCATCCTGGATGGGCGAGACGCGGCGGTTGATCAGGTCGACCTTCTCCGGAACGATGTCAACCAACTTCACGTCGTTGTTCTGGGCGAACAACGTGGCGATGCTCAACCCGACATATCCGGCGCCAGCAACAGCAATTTTCATACTACTTCGGGAACGGGTTGAAGATTTAACAATGCCTCCAAGGAGGGAGCGGGAGAGCTAAGGCGAAAGTCGCGGAAAAGCTGACGCAGACGGTGGATAGCACCAGTGGTGAGGGTGACCATGCTGAGAGCGACCCTCATCTTACGTTCCGTGCTACCCTCGGGGAATTCCTCTGGAATCGGTTCACGGAGGAAAGTGACGGATGGAATGACGCGCTCTATCATCTCGGCCTCGGGGATAAGGCAGCGAACAAAAATGTATGAATTGAAGAAGGATACAGTGCTCTTCAGTTGGCGCCCGAGGCTTCTGGAGTTGACCTCCTTATAAGGTATCATCTGTTCGATGCGGCAGTTCATGCCCCGCATGGTGATGTCGCTGGCGATCTTCGTGATGGCCTGTGAAACGTCATCGATCTTAGCTCCTGGAGCAAGTTGCAACACTCGCCATTGGGCTTGCATAATCCCTTGAGGGTCGAAGTCGGTGAGCAGGAATTTGTCCATGAGCTCGCCATAGTATCCCTTGGTGTCGTTGAACTCGCGCAATTTGACGAAATCGATGATGTCGATGTCGGATATCCCGTAGGAGTTGACCACGGAAAGGAAGTCGTACAGTGGGTTTTGAGCCATGAACAACTGGATGCTGTTCTGGGAAAGGAAAGTTGCCACGTCGGTTCGGAACTGGTATTCCCGCTCGGGCTTCAGGTCGGGAAAAAGTTTTTGGCCGTCCTGGGGACGTAGGCCTGGAGTGTCGTTGTACCATTGCCACATAATTTTGGGAATACCCTCAAAATTGGCGAGCCGGTTGTAGCGAGGGATGTAGATTTTGGTCTGCCCTTTAACCTCGCTCCACTCCAGTTGGCCGATCTCCTCGTAGGAGAGTCCACCGAGTGTTACGCCGAACACATACAGCAACACTTGCCTTGTGAGGCTGTCCCAGCATCCTTCCTGGGCTTCGTCGAGTTTGTCCAGGAGTCGCAGGAGCTTTTCAAATTCTTTACCGGAGTCCACGCTTTTCCTTTCGTACTGTCTGCGGTCGGAGGATTCTACGGCCTGGTCCACGCCATGATCCCGACCGAGGGATTCGAGGATGTTACAGGTCACGTCGATATTCGGGATGTATCCCAAGCGGATGGCGTTGCGTGTCATCCTGCCCAAAACGTCGGTCCAATTGTACACCGTGATAGGGTCTAAATCTTTCCCTTTCTCATCGTAAAGCCATGAACAGAAGTCGTATACGAAATAGGGGTTGACGAGGTCCAACAACTCGGGATGGCAGCCTTTGGCCGAGGCATAGTCGTTCAGGTTTTCGCGAAGGCGTTTCCAGCGGTCGCGACTTTTCCGGCCGGTGGGTGTTTTGCCAAATCGACGCATATCCTCGATGACGAACTCAGATATTTTCATAAGGCACAAGACACGCCTTTCCGCCAACACCTCCTGTGGTTAGGTGTCGCGAAATAATTCGTTAACAAGGGTGTATAACAAACTTGTTCAGAAGAAAACTCCTGAACGAAGTGGGGATTAGCCGTTGACGTTACACGTTCGTGTTCGGCCTTGTCAGCCCAATATGTCAGTAGCGAGTTTGGCTCGCTATCAGAATCTGAAGAGGACGGCGGGTTAGGCTCGCCAAGCCTTGATGGAAGGTGAGGTTTTACCCCCCCCATTACGCTAACCGCCTCATTGTCAATGTATTGCATCGAATGGGCGTTAACGTAGTAAAGAGTTTCCGATTGGTCGCCAAAAGCGCATAGCGCATATGTAGACTCACACACCGTTTCTAAACGACTGTGGAGTTGGCCATTAGCGTGCTCGATGTAGTGGAAAACTCTCAAGATTTAGAGCGAAATAATTCGAAAAATTACTACGTCTTTAATTTCCCCCAAAATCGTTCAGGGGTTCCAAAAACGTATATATCTGACACTGCACTGTTTACGTTAAGCACTGTGGATCTTTGCCGTGTCGCTATGGTATTATGCATACCTTTGGAGTGCAAAGTTAAACAAAAATTTGCACATTTACCAAGGGAATTGGACAAAATATCAGCAAATCCAAGACTGAGAAAGGGCGGAGAAAGGGATAAAGTGGTAAGGAATAAAGGTGTAAAGGGAAAGACAAGGAGTTAGGTCACGGGATAAGTTGCAGGTGAAGAGGGTCGCCATGAGACGGCGGTTTCCCACCTGGCGCATGAACGCCACATCGGGAAGCGAGCGCTCGATCATATCGACCTCGGGGAGTCGGCTTTTTATAAATATGTAATAACCAAACACAGGCACCTTGCAGCGCTGCATTCCTCCCGTGCGCTTGCTCACGACCTCCTCCATTGGCGCAAACTGCTTGATTTGGCACTTCTCGCCCCTTGCCCGACAACTGCTTGCCAACCTTTCGACACTCTCCATCACCGTTTCAATCTTCAGTTTCTGGGAGTACACCCTCAGGATCCTCCAATTGGCTACATTAGCTGACGATTTTCCAGTCGGCGAGTGTGCGGGTCTCGCGTGAGAAGACGGCGCCGATTTTGTGCACGCGGCGGCCGTCGGCGCTCCACGAAAGGGCGTAGTCCTTGCTGTCGATTTGCGCGAGGGCCTCTTCGGGAGTTCCTCCCAATTTGAACTCGAAGAGATAAACGTCCCAAGGGGTGGTGGCCACCATGTCGATGCGGCCGCTGGATACCGATCGCTCGCTCTCGGTATCAATCCCGATCATAAGGAAGATCTCGTAGACGAGCATGTGGAAGGTCTCCTCCAACGGGTTGCGGTGCATGATCTCGTAGGGGATCTTGGCGATAAGGCCTTGGATAGCCCGCATAACGGCCTCAATGTCATTATCGGCAAATGCGAGATTGAGGTCTTCCAAAATGGTGGTAACGGTGTTGGAATGGACACCGGTGTATAACGGCAGAAGATCGTTGGACAACGAGTTGCGCACCTCGCCATTGGGAATATCAAGGGTATAAACACCGCGTTTATAATCCACTACTGTAAGGTAGCCGGTTTGATAGAAAAGGGCCATGGGGTTATCGTCCTCGAAAATGCTTGCCAACTTGTTCTCGGATGCGCGGGAACCTGAGAGCTGCTCAATTGTGAATGAGCTCTTACGAAGGTAATCAACCAAAACTTTTGTAGTGCCCGACATCACCCAATAGTCCTTTAACTCTCCGTCGGCCATGACGTTAAGAAGGCTGAAAGGATTAAAAACACGTTGTGGGGAGGACGTGAATCGATACCCGTTGTATTTTTGTCTTAAAACTTCCAACAACTCTTCACGACCGAAACCGTTTTGTTTTTCCAACCTCGGGAAATACGATTCAAAGCGGTCTTCCAATTCTTTAGGCGTTATGCCACATAATGCGGCAAATCCTGGGTTCATTGAAATATCCCTCAGGTTATTTACGCCCGAGAACAGGGTTAAGTGACGGAATCTCGCCACGCCAGTAATCAAGGCGAAGCGGATGTATTCGTCGCAAGACTTCAACTGCACGAAGAGGTTGCGAAGTATAGCCGTGTTGGCCTCGAGTTTGTCAGCGTCATGGATTGTTTCGAGCAATCCCTTGTCATACTCGTCAAACAAAAGCACCACACCACGACCGGTTTTTTCTGCCGCTTGCACAATCAACTCCTTAAGCAACCCTCCTAAAGTGGGATTAGCCTTGTTAAGGTCAACGTCTAACCTTGCGCCTTCATCAAGGAGAACAACTCTCAAGCTTTTTTCGAACACTTCCGGCTCGGTTGCCATGGTTCTGTTCATATCTATGTAAATCACAGCATGCTGAGTCCATTCCTTTTCCAATTCATCGATAGCGAGCCCTGTGAATAAATCCTTTTGCCCTTGCCAATAGTATTTTAGCGTGGATAGCAGAAGGCTCTTCCCGAAGCGACGAGGTCGCGACAGGCAGAAGCATTTCCCGTTCTCGTGGACAAGATTATAAAGGAGATCCGTCTTGTCGACATACAAGCACCCCTCGTTACGGAGTTTTTTGAAATCTTGGTAGCCGATAGGCAGCCGGGGGGCGTTGTTTGTAGTCATGGCTGGACGCTTAGTGGTTTCAACCGCAAAGGTACATAAAAAAAGCGATTTTTTTACGCCCGGAGAATAATAAAGTCAA
>JAJBVP010000175.1 GCA_020859755.1 Bacteroidales bacterium
AACAGCCCGGGATTTAATTTTTGTCTGCAAGACGTCCCGTTTCGGATGGTTACCGCTTATCGCCTTCATGGTTAAAAGCATTCCTCAAAAATATTTGGCGAAATTCAAGGAAAATCACTAAATTCGCGACAATATTCTTGCCCCATGAACGACGTCACCTACAACGGCCTCACATTTGAGCCCTTTATCACCCGTGAACAGATCGGCGAGCGCATCCAGCAACTCGCCAAGGACATCAAGCGCGACTGCCAAGGGAAGTTGCCATTGTTCCTATGCGTGTTGAACGGCGCTTTCGCTTTCGCCTCCGACCTTTTCCGCGCCGTGGACATGGACGCCGAGATATCCTTCCTGCGTCTAAAGAGCTACGAAAGCATGTCATCCACGGGCGTGATCAAGGAGGTACTCGGCCTCAACGAGGACATCAAGGGACGCACGGTGATTGTCGTGGAGGACATCGTCGACACGGGCCACACCATCAAGAACGTGATCGACACCCTCAAGGCCAAAGAGCCGGCCGAAATCAAGATCGCCACGCTTCTGTTCAAGCCCGAGGCGCTCAAGCACGACGTCAAGCCCGACTATGTGGCCTTTGAGATTCCCCCGAAATTCATTATCGGTTACGGCCTCGATCTCGACGGCCTAGCCCGCAACCTCCCCGACATCTACGTGCTCAAGGAGGAGAACAAGGCTTAACCCCGGGCATCGGGCATCGGGTTGAGCGCTTGCGGCTAATGGCCCAATTAACAGGATCAGGCCTTTTTGACGAAGGCTAAAACATTCAATTAACGGTAGCAATTTAAGGTAAAGAAAGATATGTTGAATTTGGTAATATTCGGTGCGCCCGGCAGCGGCAAAGGCACCCAGAGCGAGAAGCTCATCGACAACTACGGCCTCTACCACATCTCCACTGGCGAGGTACTCCGCGACCATATCGCCCGCGGCACCGAGCTTGGACGCGTGGCCGACACCTACATCTCCCGCGGCCAGCTTATCCCCGACGACCTGATGATACATATCCTGGGGGACCTGCTCGACAACGACCCCCGCGCTGCCGAGGGCGTGATTTTCGACGGCTTTCCCCGCACCATCAACCAAGCCAAGGCCTTGAACAAGATGCTTGCCGAGCGTGGGTCGAAGGTGCACGCTGTTATCGGCCTGGAGGTTGACGACGACGAGCTTGTCGACCGCCTTCTCCTACGCGGACAACAATCGGGCCGTGCCGACGACAACCTGGATACTATAAAGCAACGTCTACACGTTTATCATTCACAGACCCAACCCCTCCAGGAATTCTACAAAGAGGAGGGCAAATATCACTCAATCCACGGCTCAGGCGCCATTGACGATATTTTCGACGATATCCGCCATTCCCTCGCCCGCGCCGATGTTCACCCCAAAAAACAATAAATGACACATTTGCGTAAACTGTACATAGCCGGGGTGATAGCCATCCTGGCTTCACCCGTGTCACGCGCCATCAAGGCGTCGCCCGACCCTTTTGAGTATACGCTCGACGACGGCACTCGGGTGATGCTCACCCTCCATGGCGACGAGTATGCCCATTATTACACCGATGCCACTGGCACCATCCTTACTGAAGCGGTTGACGGCCATCTTCATTACGCCACGCTCGGCACCGATGGCACCCTTGTGGCCATGACCGACCGCTACCATCCCCATTCCTCGGCGCCTTGGCAGGACCGCGAGGCGCTGCTCAACGCTTTCACCAAGAATGAGGAGCGTTCTCGCATCCAGCAGCGCAAGGTCGCTCCCGAGTCGTCGCGCTTGAGCTTCCCCACCAAGGGCTCGCCACGCGCGGCGGTGGTGCTGGTGGAGTTTTCCAACAACTCCTTCACTATCGATGACCCGCAAGGCACCTACGACCGCATGTTCAATTCCCCGGGATTCAGTGAATACCGAGCCACAGGCTCGGTAATCGACTATTACACTGACAATTCCGATGGCCAATTCACCCCTATTTTCGACATTCTGGGCCCGGTAAAGCTTGCCAACGACATCGCCTACTACGGTGGCAACAATGCCTCGGGCAATGACCAACGACCGGCCCAGATGGTAGTGGACGCGTGCCTGTTGCTCGACGACGAGGTGGATTTCTCAATCTACGACACCGATGATGACGGCTGGATCGACAACGTATATGTGTTCTACGCCGGCTACGGGGAGGCCGACGGTGGTGGATCCAACACAATATGGCCTCACTCTTGGAACGTATACTCGGGAGCCGGGCTGGAGTGTACCCTCGACGGCAAGCGCCTTGGCCATTACGCCACGTCGCAGGAGCTTTCCAAAAGCACCAACACACTTACCGGTATAGGCACTTTCTGCCACGAGTTTGGCCACGTGCTCTCTCTTCCCGACCTATACGCCACCAACTATTCCGGAGCCTTCACCCCGGGCAGCTATTCGCTGATGGACAGCGGCTCCTACAACAACTCCTCGCGCACTCCCCCTCTCCACTCGGCCTACGAGCGCTACTGCTTAGGGTGGATCGAGCCCGACGAGCTTGTGGAGCAGCAGAACGTCACGCTTCGGCCCACTTCCGACCCCGACGGAATCAACGACGCTCGGCTCATCACCACCGATGTTGAAAAGGAGTATTATGTGTTGGAAAACCGTCAGAAATCAGGTTGGGACAGCTATATCCCCGGCCACGGCATGCTCATTTGGCACATCGAATACGACGCCAAGCAATGGAACGCCAATACCGTCAATAACGACAAGACCAAGCAATACGTCGACCTTGTGGAGGCCGATGGCAAGGCCACCAGCTCGACACGCTCAGGCGATCCCTTCCCGGGTACAGCCAACGTCACCTCGTTCACCGACGACACAACCCCCTCCATGCGCCCCTACAGCGGGGTGATGCTCTACAAGCCCATCACTGATATCCAAGAGACATCCGACGGGTTGATCACCTTCCTCTTTGATGGTGGTGACAATATTTTCGACCCCATCACTGTGCTGCCTCCCACGGCCGAGGCAGGTACGCTTACACCAGGAGAGTGCACCCTGCGCTGGAACGCTGTTGACGGAGCGACCTCTTATATTGTGAATGTGTACGAGCGCGACGATCAGGGACAGGCGGTTTACCACGAGGATTATTACAAGAAGAACGTGGGCAACGTCACCGATGTTTATGTAGAGAATCTCACGCCGGCTTGCACTTACTACTGCCAAGTAAGGGCCACTAATGGCGTCAACTCCTCGTCGCCTTCCGCAGAGGTGTCGTTCACCATGCTGCCACCCACCCTAAAATATATGCAGCCCGAGAATCTGCGCTTTACCGATATCGAGGACACCTCTTTCACCGTGGCATGGGATCCCTTGGAGGCTGCCCAAAGCTATCGCGCGACCCTCTACCCGATTGTCCTTGGGGATCCTTGGATGGAAGTGGTTGACTTCACCGACTCGGAGCTACCCGATGGCTGGACCATCACAGGCTGTCAAATCACAAGCGTGGATTCCGATAGCTCCTCCAATCCGCCGCTGTTGAAAATGAGCACCAGCGGCAACCATCTCACTTCTCCTACTTACCCGGCAAAAGTGCGCTCTTTGTCGTTCTGGAGCCGCGCCTCGGTGGACAACGGTTCGCTTTATCTCACCATCTACGGTCGCGAGAACGACGCGTGGACCGAGTTGCAGACAGTATATTCAGGCACCACGGGAGCCATTACCCAGGTACACATCCCCTTGCGCGGTATGGACGCTATCAAGATCACCTTCACCCGCTCGCGTGTGCCAGGCAACATCGTGATTGACGACATCAACCTTGGCTGGGGCGGGGATTACCTCACCCTCGACGAGGGCAAGACGGTCGATACGAACGGCTCCACAGAATGGCAATTCAGCGACCTCACGGCCGGACAGCTTTACGGCGTGGTCGTTGAGGCTTACAACGACGAATACACCTCCAAGGCCACCGCTCTCACGCCCGTAGTGGAATCCAATGGCAATAACGGCGTGGCTAACCTCATGGGTGACAGCGACAAAATCATGCTCACCAACGGTCGCCGAGTGATTGCATACGGTATAAACTCGCCACTGTTTATACATAATCTCCAGGGGACGCTGGTGGGCAGTTACCCGGCCCAGGGAGGTAGGGCCGAGAGCGAAGCGTTAGCCCCGGGGATATATATCGTAAGTTTTGGGACAACCCACGAAAAAATTATGATTAATTAATAAAACGGCTAAACACCTAAGTAACAGCGTTGTCGCCCTATGGGGGACAACGCTTTTTTATAAATTATTGAAAATAAGCGATAAAATATTTGGAATTACGAAAACAATCGCGTATTTTTGCAGTGATACCTTAGCGCTACCCAGCGGGGTAGCGTGTTAAAAAGTATAATTATGCACTGCTTTACATTTTTTCGCTTTAATCCGATTATCTATGCTGCAACTATGGCCTCTCCCTCCTCCCCCAGCACAGAATAATGCAAAAGTACAACCTCTGGCATCGTTCCGTTGCCGAAGAGGGAGTTGACCGTAGGTTGTCCCCAACTCGGGGACAGCACAACCCAATATTTGTTGTGAAGTGAGCTGGGCTCAAGTACGCTTCGGCGGCTTGTGTCCAAGGTCTCAAACGACCAATTAGTGTATCTTTGTTTGTTCCGAAAGGGATGCGTCGTGCGACGCGTCCCTTTCATTTTTGCGACATAAGGCTTTTTCTTGACCAATTCAACCCAATTTTTGGCTTTTTTGGCATTTTTAGTGAGCAATTTCACCAAAAACGCGTATCTTCGTGTTATATTTGTATTAGATGAAGATTGGCAACATCGATCTCGGCTATCGGCCCGTGACGCTCGCTCCGATGGAGGACGTCACCGATCCGTCGTTTCGCCTGATCTGCAAGGAGCAGGGCGCCGATATGGTGTACACCGAATTCGTCTCGGCCGACGCGCTGATTCGCGACATCCCCTCGACGATGCGCAAGCTCCACATCAACCCTTCGGAGCGCCCGGTTGCCATCCAGATTTACGGCCGCGAGGTAGGGCCTATGGTGGAGGCCGCCAAGATTGTCGAGCAGGCACAGCCTGATATTCTGGACATCAATTTCGGTTGCCCGGTGAAGAAGGTTGCCGGCAAAGGAGCCGGGGCCGGGCTACTTCGCGACATTCCCAAGATGCTTGCCATCACCAAGGCTGTTGTGGATGCTGTGAAGTTGCCCGTGACCGTGAAAACACGCCTGGGCTGGGATCACAACACCAAGGTGATTGTCGATCTGGCCGAGCAGCTGCAGGATTGCGGCATTCAGGCCCTCACCGTGCATGGGCGCACCCGCTCTCAGATGTACACCGGCACAGCCGATTGGGAGGAGATCGCCCGCGTAAAAGCCAATCCCCGCCTGCGCATTCCCCTGATTGGCAACGGCGACATCGCAAGTGGCGAGCAAGCCGTGGAGGCTTTCGACCGCTATGGCGTGGACGCCGTGATGGTGGGCCGAGCTTCCATTGGCGCTCCCTGGATTTTCCGTGAATTACAGGCCGCGGTGCATCCCGAGCGTAATCTTGCGCCATTGACCATGGCAGAAAAATTCGCTTTGTTGCGACGCCAAATACGCGAGAGCATCGACCGTATCGATGAGCGTCGCGGCATCCTGCATATACGCCGTCACTTGGCTGCATCGCCATTGTTCAAGGGGATTCCCCACTTCCGCGACACCCGCGTGGCGATGCTCCGGGCCGACACCTACGACGAGCTTTCCTCCATCCTCTCCCAAGTGGAAGACCTCCTCTCCCCGCCCTAAACCTCCCCCGTAATATCCCTCTCCCCGTAATACCCCTCTCATCTCCCCACTTTATTCCTTTCCTCCTTTCCTCCTTTAAAGATTTAACGATTTAAAGATTTAAATCCCCCAAAAATAAAAAATGAAAACTAAAAAAATATGAAACGTATCATCCTCTCCTTGACGCTTATCCTCTCCCTGGCCCTCACCGCAGGAGCCCGTCATCACCATCACGAGCATCAACCCCAAGGCGACCGCGTGGTGCTGAAACCGGCACGCGAATTCTCTTCGGTAACCGTCAACGGACCGCTCGTCGTAGAGTTGAAATACCACCCCGACTATCACGGCTATGTCGTGTATTATACCGACAACCAGGAAGCACCCCGCGTGAAGGTCACTTCCGAGGGCCCCAACCTCACCATCGAGGGCGACTCGACCGCCAACGCTGTCACCTCGCGCGTCACAGTGCTTTGCGACATACCCTTGAAAGAGATCACCACCGACAACGGCACCATCCTGTGCCGCCGCTTGCCCCGTACACCCGACTTGACAATCACCACCACTGGTGTAGGCTCGTTCTACGGCGACAAGATAGGAGCCGGTGACATCACCGTAATCAACAAAGGCGCTGGCACAATCAATATCCGTCACATCAAGGCCAAAGCAGGCGCGGTGTTACGTCGCGGCTCCGGGTCTATCGTCATCGACGGCAAACAGGTAGACGACCAGCTCCTTTGGAACAAGGAACTCGTCACCGAGACGATTGACAACACGCTGAAACCTTAAACACGACCTCAAATATGCAGAAATTCATCACATTATCTCTAATCACCTTAACCGCGTCCATAAGCGCATGGGCCGCGGACGACGACCTTGTGCGCTATCAGATGGATGTGAACGACTTCACCGAGCTCCGTGTCACCAACGGCTTGAACGTCGATTACAAATACGTGGCCGATTCCGTGGGCAAAGCCGTGTTCACCACCACTCCCGAGCTGGCCTCGGTGATCATGCTCAACGCCAACAAGGAGAAACTCGAGCTGCAGATCGCCACCGAAGGCACCGATTTCCGTAACCTGCCCACGATCACCGTTTACTCCTCGTTCTTGACCCGCGTGGTAAACAGCGGCGACTCGCTTGTGAGGGTATTGTCGGTGAGCCCGTGTCCCAAATTCGAGGCCAAGGTGATTGGCAACGGCCGCATCCTTGCTCGCGACCTGCGGTCCAACAAGGTTGAGGCAAAACTCGAAACCGGCAATGGCCAGCTCGTGCTTTACGGCCGCGCCCAGGACGCCTCTTATTCCCTTACAGGCTCCGGATCCATCCAGGCCGACGAGCTGAAAGCCATCAACGTGAAATGCCGAAATAACGGTACCGGTACCATCGGCTGCGCGGTCGAGGGAGGCACCCTCTCGGTTTCGGGCATGGGCTCTGGCAAAATCTACTACACGGGCACTCCCGAAAAGATCTCCAAAGGCGTGATGCTGGGCATCAAACTCATCTCGCTCGACGACAACACCTCAAGCGAATCCCCATCAGCTGAATAGCGATTCAGCCCTCACCTTGCAGAATGCCCGAAGAGCCAAGCTTAAAGCTGCGAACGGCCCGCACACTGAAATGGAACCTGATCGACCGATTGGGTTCCCAAGTGCTTTATGGCATTACGGGCATCGTGCTCGCCCGGTTGCTGAGCCAAGAGGATTTCGGCTTGGTGGGCGCGGTGCTGGTATTCCAGGCTTTCGCGGCATTATTTGTCGACAGCGGCTTCTCGGCGGCTCTCATCCAGCGCAAAAGCCCTACGCGCGAGGATTACTCCACCGTGCTATGGTTCAACATCGGTATCTCGGTGGTGATCTACGTGGGCTTGTGGTTTTTGGCGCCGTTGATCGCGCGATGGTTTCAAGGCGACGAGCGCATCATTCCCTTGGCGAGGGTGATGTTTCTGTCGTTCATCATCACGGCAACGTCGATCGTGCAGACCAACCGCTTGATGAAACAGATGGACGTGCGCATGATAGCCGCCTCCAATTGCGCCGCGCTCACTGTAGGGGCGGTCGTGGGCATCTATATGGCTCTCAACGGCTATGGTGCGTGGTCGATCGTGTGGCAAACGATTATTGTGGCCGCTGTCAAGTCGGCTATCCTTTGGATGTCAACCACTTGGCGACCATTGTTTAGCTTTTCTTGGTCGATCTTGAAGGGATTCTTCGCGGTGGGCTCGGGGGTGATGTTCACCTCGTTCCTTAATACGCTGTTTCAAAACATCTACGCGTTCTTTATCGGCAACCGCGTGGGACTCGTGCCGTTGGGCTATTATTCTCAGAGCGACAAGTGGAGCAAGATGGGAATCATGTCGATTGTACAAACTCTTACCTCGACGTTCCTGCCAGTACTGTCGCATGTGCAGGACACTCCCGAGCGTTATGCCCGGGTCGCGGCTAAGACCAATCGCTTCACGGCCTATATCGCCTTCCCGGTCATGGGCTTTCTCATTGTGGCCGCCACGCCTATTTTCCACGCCCTGTTTGGCACAAAGTGGGACGCGTCAATCATCCTTTTCCAACTGCTCCTGCTCAGGGGTTTGTTCTTCATTTTCACAGCGCTATACAACAATTATATCCTGGCCAAAGGCAAGGCCAGGTTGATTGTGTACATGGAGGTATTGCGCGACTCGGTAGCCATCGCCGCTATCATCGTCACCCTACCCTACATCGCCATGACGCGACCGGGCGACATCGTGTGGGGTGTGAAAATACTGCTTTGGGGGCAGGTGATAGCGTCGATAGTCACTTGGCTGGGTACATTGCTGTGCGCCGCCCCGCTTGCTTGCCGTCGTTGGTGGAAATTCCTCAACGACTGCCTGCCCTACATGGGCGCGACAGCCTTGGCCATGGGGGCGATGATCGGCTTGACATTCATTGTGCGACACAACCCTTGGAGCCTGTTGCTGGCACAAGCCATCGTGGGCTTGACCATCTATTTAGGCCTTAACCATATAGCCGGCTCCACCATCCAGCGCGACGCCCTCAACTTCCTCCTTCGCCGCCAAAAATAGCGCAAGGTAAATGCATTGGAAGTGCATTGGAATTTCAACTCTACATTTGGAAATTATGTTTTATTAATGTAACTTTGCATACACGAAACGAATACTCCGCTTAAGCATATAAGACCATGGCTATATACGTAAAACCCTTCCCGGTTTCCGCTTTCACATTGGCAAGTTACACGTTACCTGTTTCCCAATTCCCCAAATCAATTAGAAATCGTATAAAGCGAAAAATTCCCAATTCTAAACGGAACTCCCAGTATACGGCTCTACTTCTCGGCCAACTATCTGTATTTGATCAATTTTCAGGACGAGGACTTGGAGATGAGGCGCTATTATTTATTAAAACTTGGGTTTCGGGCAAAAGCAACATTAGTGGTTGCCGATACTTGATTGTGGATGCCATTAATAACGAGAAGGTTATCAATTTATATCAGCGTAACGGTTACAAATTAATTTTCGAGACGATTGAGGATGAGACAGAGTATATGCGCCTTGACCTTGAGCCTGAATATAAACGTGCACGGCTGATGTATTTCGACCTAATCCCCCAAGCTTCATAGCATGACACCCTTAGCCAATCATTACCTTGACCAATGAAAAGAAATATAATAACACTCATCATCACGCTGCTGACGGCGATTGGCGCCACGGCGCAGATCACGCAACCGATTCGTTGGACGCAAGAGGCCAAAATGACCTCGGCCAACGAGGGCCAACTCACGTTCTCGGTTGCGATTGACCAGGGGTGGCACCTTTACGGTTTCAACCTGCCTGAGGGAGGTCCCAACCCCACGGAGATCCATCTTGACGCTATTCCGGGCGTGGAGTGGATAGGCGACATCGTTCCCTCCCGCTCGCCTATCACCAAGGTCGACATGGTGTTCCACCTGAAATTGTCATGGTGGGACAGCGACGTGCAGTTCACCCAAGCTTTCCGCCTCACTGGAGGTTCCTCCGGAGCCAATCTCACGGGCACTGTACGCTACCAAGGCTGCAACGATTCCAGTTGCATTCCTCCCACAAAGGAAGCTTTCTCCGTTACCGCTGGCAATCCCAAAGTAGCGGCCTCTGCGCCCGTTGACACCGTGGTTGAGGAGGAAGCCATAAAGGCTGTGGCAGGCTCCTCCAAGCCCACCTACAGCGAGGAAGGATGGTGGGCACCCGTCTCTTTCGAGGCCGAAGACCCCAACACCAACATCAGCCAAGCCTCATGGTGGTATATATTCATTTGGGGATTTTTGGGTGGGTTGCTTGCGTTGCTCACGCCTTGCGTGTGGCCCATGATCCCGATGACTGTGAGTTTCTTCCTCAAAAAGACGCAGAGTCGAGCCAAGTCGATTGGCGACGCGTTGATATACGGACTATCGATCGTGGTGATTTACCTCGTGCTGGGATTGTTGATCACGATGGTATTCGGAGCGTCGAAGCTCAACGACTTGTCGACCAACGCCGTTTTCAACCTCGCTTTCTTCGCCCTGCTGGTGGTGTTCGCTATCTCTTTCTTCGGAGCGTTTGACATCACCCTTCCATCGAAATGGAGCAACGCCGCTGACGGCCGCGCCGAGCGCACCACGGGCCTGCTTTCGATATTCTTCATGGCATTCACCTTGGTGCTGGTATCGTTCTCATGCACTGGCCCGATCATCGGCACGCTGCTGGTGGAGGCCGCCTCGATGGGCGACATTACGGGCCCTGCAATCGGCATGGGGGCGTTCGCGCTTGCGTTGGCGCTGCCGTTCTCGCTGTTCGCCGTGTTCCCCTCCTGGCTCAAGGAGATGCCTCGCTCGGGAGGATGGCTCAACTCGGTTAAGGTGGTGCTTGGCTTCCTGGAACTGGCCTTGTCGCTAAAATTCCTGTCGGTGGCCGACTTGGCCTATGGATGGGGATTGCTCGACCGCGAGGTGTTCATCTCGCTGTGGGTAGTGATTTTCGCCCTTCTGGGATTCTACCTGCTTGGCAAAATCCAATTCAGCCACGACTCCAAATTGGAGCACGTGTCGGTCACCCGTTTCTTCTTGGCGTTGTTCTCGCTGAGCTTCGCCGTGTATCTGATTCCAGGCTTGTGGGGAGCCCCGCTGAAAGGAGTATCGGCATTCGTGCCTCCGTTGTACACCCAGGATTTCAACCTCTACACGGGTGGAGTCTTTGAGGAATTTGACAATTACGACGAGGGCATGCGTTACGCGGCCGAGAACAACCGCCCGGTGCTGATCGACTTCTCGGGCTACGGATGCGTCAACTGCCGCAAGATGGAAGGTGCCGTGTTTGACACCGACCAAGTGTCGGAGTTGATCAAGGAAAACTTTGTGCTGATTAAGCTCATGGTCGACGACAAAGCCGCCCTGGCCGAGCCACGCCGCGTGGAAGAGGGAGGCAAAACCATCGTGCTTGAAACCGTTGGCGACGAGTGGAGCTTTCTCCAGCGATCCAAGTTCGGAGCCAATTCCCAGCCCTATTATATCATGCTCAACAACGACGGTCAAGCGCTTTCCGAGCCTGTCTACTACGACGAAAATCTCACCAAATTCGTAACTTGGCTCGAAAACGGGCTCAAAGTCTACGCCGACCAAAACTAAAAACCGAAAACTGAAAACTGAAAACTGAAAACTGAAAACTCCATAAATGTCCCATACAAGAGAAGAAAAAATTGAAGCCATAGGACGCGTGATCGACACCCTCGACATCCTGCGCGTCAAATGCCCCTGGGACGCCAAGCAAACCAACGAGAGCCTGCGTCCCAACACTATCGAAGAAACCTATGAGCTGTGTGACGCCCTGATTGGTGACCGTCCCGACGACATCCGTAAGGAGCTTGGCGACGTGCTGCTCCACGTGCTTTTCTACGCCAAAATCGGCGACGAGAAAGGCCAATTTGACATCGCCGACGTGTGTGACGCCCTCAACTCCAAGTTGATCTTCCGTCATCCCCACGTGTTTGGCGACGTGTCGGTGAACGGCACCGACGAGGTACTCCAGAACTGGGAGGCGCTTAAGCTCAAGGAGAAAGGCGGCAACAAGACAGTGTTGTCGGGCGTGCCCACGGCCCTTCCCGCAATGATCAAGGCCGACCGCATCCAAGAGAAAGCCGCCAACGTGGGCTTTGACTGGGAGCAACCCGAGCAAGTGTGGGACAAGGTCAAGGAGGAGGTTGCCGAGGTGGAGACCGAAATCAAGGCCAAGGACCAGGAAAGGCTCGAAAGCGAGTTTGGCGACCTGCTGTTCAGCGTCATCAACGCCGCTCGCCTCTACCACGTCAACCCCGAGAACGCCCTCGAAAAGACCAACCGCAAATTCATTGCCCGCTTCAATTATCTGGAGCAGCGTGCCCACGAGCTTGGCAAGTCGCTCAAGGAAATGACACTGGCCGAAATGGACCAAATATGGGAAGAGGCTAAGCGCGTTGCGCGAGGTTAAAGGCGCGATGCGCAAGGTTAAAGGTTAAAGGAGGAAAGATTATGAAACGATTGTATTTTTTGATCATAATGGTGGCGATGATGGTGGCTGGCGCTATGGAGAGCCATGCTCAGGTGCTGGCTGCCACAGGCAGGCCGATGTCTCTGAAAATCGACTCTATCTCGCAGCGCGCCGACCTCACCCGCGTCTATTGCCGCATTATCGGTAAGCCCCACACTTCCGACCGTATCGACGCTGCCACCCTTGAGCTTAAGGGTGGCAAAGTGAAGGCCACCGATATCGACGGTGTCGACTTCAAGCGCTACTTCCAGTGGGAGGACGATGGAGTGATTGTTCTCGAAATCGACTTCCCTCCTATCAAAAAACAGCCCCGATGGCTTACACTGAAAACGCTGCGCGGCGACGTGTCGCAAGAGGTGAAATCCGACGAATAGCCCCCGTCAGGCACCTTAACAATTACCCTTGCAGCCACCTTTGCAGTCACCATAGCAGTCACGAGCCCCGCTGGTCACAGCGGGGACACTCACCACTCACCACTTACCATTCTGAATGATACTTTGCATCACCGAGAAACCATCAGTGGCGCGCGACATCGCCCAGATATTGGGAGCGACCGTGCGACGCGACGGTTATTTTGAAGGCGGCGATTACCACGTCACCTGGACCTACGGCCACCTGTGCTGCCTCAAGGAGCCTCACGACTACACCCCCCTGTGGCAACGCTGGTCGCTGGGAGCTCTGCCTATGATTCCACCCCGATTCGGCATCAAGCTGATCGCCGATCGCGGCATCGAAAACCAGTTCAACACTATCAAGGAGCAGATAGCCCTGGCCGACGAGGTGATCAACTGCGGTGATGCCGGCCAAGAGGGCGAATTGATTCAACGCTGGGTGATGCAGAAAGCGCAGATCAAGTGCCCGGTGAAGCGATTGTGGATCTCCTCGCTTACCGACGAGTCGATACGCGAAGGCTTCCAAAACCTACGTCCCGAGAAGGATTTTGACAACCTTTACCATGCTGGCCTGTCGCGTGCCATCGGTGATTGGATTTTGGGCATGAACGCCACCCGCCTCTACTCGCTAAAATACTCCGAGCCGGGCAACGTGTTGTCAATCGGACGCGTGCAGACCCCTACCCTTGCCCTGATCGTTGCCCGCCATCACGAGATCGCCAATTTCAAGCCCGAGGATTACTGGGAGCTGAAAACCATCTACCGCGACGTAACATTCAACGCCACATCAGGACGCTACACCGACCAAGCCAAGGCTCAAGAGGCTCTTGAGAAAATCACAGGCCAACCGCTCACCATTACCGACGTCACCGAGAAAAAAGGCAAAGAGTCACCCCCACGTCTCTTCGACCTTACTTCGCTGCAAGTTGAAGCCAACAAGAAATGGGGCTGGAGCGCCGATGATACGCTGAAACTCATCCAGTCGCTTTACGAGAAAAAAGTGACCACCTATCCGCGCGTCGACACTACTTACCTGTCGGAGGATCTCTACCCCAAAATCCCTTCGATCCTGCAACAGATGACACCCTACGCACCGCTTACAGCGCCGTTGCTGGCCAAGAAGTTGCCGAAGTCGAAGAAGGTGTTTGACAACACCAAGGTGACCGATCACCACGCGATTATACCCACCGGGCAGTCGCCGTCGGTGCTCATTGGCGACGAGCGCAAACTCTATCACCTGATTGCCCAACGTTTTATCGCGGCGTTCTACCCCGATTGCTCGTTCCTGCAAACCACAGTACTGGCCAAGGTTGTCGACCAAGGTTTCAAAGCCACAGGCAAGGTAATCACCGATCCCGGCTGGCGCTCTGTCTACGGCTCCCAAAAGGATCCCGACGAGGATAAAAAGGAGGGCGAAGAGAGCGACGACCGCATCCTCCCACCATTTACCGTAGGCGAAAGCGGCCCCCACGAGCCGTCGCTGAAGCAGTGCCAAACCAAGCCCCCGAAATATTACAACGAGGGCACTCTGCTGCGCGCAATGGAATCGGCCGGCAAAACCGTCGACGACGAGGAGCTACGCGAGGCGATGAAGGAGAACGGCATCGGACGCCCCTCCACTCGTGCCGCTATTATCGAGACACTGTTCAAACGCAAATACATCGTGCGCCAGCGCAAGAACATCATGGCCACGCAAGCCGGCATCGACTTAATCGCCATAATCGGCCAAGAGCTGCTCAAATCGGCCAAACTCACCGGTATCTGGGAGCGCAAGCTGCGCCAAATCGAGCGTGGAGAGTATTCCCCCGCCGAGTTTATCAACGAGCTAAAGGGACAAATTTCTGAAATCGTGCTCGACGTTCTCCAAGACAATTCCGGGCGCCGTATAGACATTCCTGAAGACGCTCCCGCCAAAAAATCCCGTTCAAAGAAAGCCCAACCCAAACCATAACGCCATGTCCAAAGCCATCGTCAGCATCATCAGTGGGATTTTGCTCATGTGTCCCTTTATAGGATACGGAGAGGAGTTTCCGGGCGATTACGCCAAGGGCCCGAGGTTTCGCTTGTTGTATTATTACGACACTGAGGCTGAGGTGGCGCATGTGGAATTTGCCGAGCAGACACGCGAGTTTATCCACCTACTTAGCTATGGCGAGGGATTCCTGTATGACGTGACAACCTCGCTGGAGGCATATCCACTTGACTCGCTTAAGAAATACGACTTGATAGTAATGGCCAACGCATTGCCCAAAACGCCTCAGGAACGCGCCGATTTCCAGCGATATATGGAGGATGGTGGCGGTTGGGTAGGATTTCACGCCTCGGGTTATAACGACTCTTCGACCAACTGGCCGTGGCTGAACGAATTCCTTGGCTGTGGCACTTTCTATTGCAACACGTGGCCACCGCAGCCAGCCCTGTGCCAGGTCGACATGAAAGGCCATCCCGTCACCAAAAACCTGCCTGCCGAGTTTGTGGCTCCGGCCTGTGAATGGTACCAATGGAACCCTCCCGTGACTGAGAATCGCGACGTGGACGTGCTCGTGTCACTTTCGCAGAGCAACTATCCACTGGGGATAAAGGATATCATGAGTTTCGGCCCGTTCCCCATCGTGTGGAGCAACCGCAACTATCGCATGATCTATCTTAATATAGGACACGGCGACCTGGAATACACCGATGCCACCCAAAACTTACTGATAACCAACGCTATACGTTGGATCGCTCTT
This sequence comes from Bacteroidales bacterium, assembly GCA_020859755.1. Taxonomy (GTDB): domain Bacteria; phylum Bacteroidota; class Bacteroidia; order Bacteroidales; family Muribaculaceae; genus JAJPXC01. The sequence goes on from JAJBVP010000175.1 coordinate 15,391, forward strand.
TTTCCCAAAAGACGTTGACAATAAGCCCTTCCCCCTTCTTTTACCGCTGTTACCGCTGTTACACAAGAAAAATTTGGTGATTACGGAAATTTTTCGTTAATTTGCGGCGTATTGGTTCGTCGACCACTTGATCATAGGGTCGATGATTAAAAGGGAATCAGGTGAGAACCCTGAGCAGACCCGCTACTGTAACCCCTCCACCAAACGGGGGCGCGACATGAAAAGCCATTGGCCGCAATGCGTCGGCTGAGAAGGCGGCGCTTACCGGGGGGAAGCCAGGATACCTGCCAATACGATTATTAACAGTCAACAATCCCGAGGATTGGATTTTGATCGATATGAAAGCAGCAGTAGAAACACCCATCACATTTCCCGTGCCTGCCATTCTGGCCGAGGCTCGTTCACGTCAACATCTCAACGCTATCACTCCACAAGAGATACAGCTTGTGGAGGACGGCTTGGTGCGCTCCTTGGTGAGCGACCAACGGCAAGTGGGATTGCTCCAGATTACCGACGGCGGTTTTCGTCGCCGATTGGGACACCGCAGCTTTTACCTCGGTTTCAAGGGCGTTACTTCCACACAGGTAACCGAGGGTCATATCTTCCAAAGTCAAGACTCGCTCGAGATGGTTCCAGCCATCACCGGCGAGATTGCCTACAATCCCGAGCACCCCATATTCAACGAATATTCTTTTCTGCAAGAGAGCGCTGGGGGAGATAAAGTCGTGAGACTGGATCTCCCAGCCCCCGCTCTTTTCCTAATCACAATATTACGCCACGGCTGGGACGAAAATTCGCCCTATGGCAACGACCTGAGAGACATGGCGGCCGACATCGCCCGGGCCTATCGCGCCACTCTGCAACATCTCTACGAAATGGGGTTGCGCCGCGTGACGCTGATTGACCGCAGTTGGGGCAAGTTGTGCGACCGCGACAGCTACAAGCGCATTATCCTTGGGGGAATCGATCCCGCCATACTCATGCCGCTACTACGGGAAGTCAACGACATGGCCCTCGAGGAACTGCCCTCCGACATGGTAAAGATACTACTTGTGGGAGCCAAACTGGCAAAGACTCTTTCCACGGCTCGCCAGCTTAACCTCCTCACGCTCCACGAGCTTCTGCGTCACCGTCACGTGGACGCCTTCATGGCCGATATCGACCTGGCCGAGGAATTTGCGACCGATGCCGTGGATTGGTATCCCCATGATAAAGGGTTGATACTGGGCGTGGTGGATTTTCGGGGGCCCCAAATGGAAAACCTTGAGGAGATAGTGGCGAGAGTGTCCTCGGTGGCCGAGACGTTACATCCCCGATGGTTAGCGGTAAGCGCACGACCCAGAATGAAGCCCGAGGAGCAAAGCGTAGACACTGCTCCCCTGCAGCACGCCGACATTTGGCGCAAAATCAACCTTCTCAATCACGTTTCGGAGCGCATGAAAGCCCAATCATTCGAGATGGCGAGCGAGGACGCCTTCTAATTCGAGCAACCTCTCCTTTATCGGGATCCCCGCGGCGTAACCCGTCATTGCGCCGTGCGCTCCCATCACGCGGTGACAGGGGACGATGATGCTTACCGGGTTGCGACCGACAGCCTGCCCCACGGCTTGCGCTCCCTTGGGCCGACCGATGGCACGGGCGATGTCGCCGTAGGTGATGGTTTGGCCGTAAGGTATTTTGGCAATTTCTTGCCACACTGATTGCTGAAAGGGCGTCCCCGCAGAAAGATCGATGGGGACGTGGATATTGGGTATCTCGCCTGAGAAATATTGGTCGAGCCAGCGCCTGGTTGCTTCTAAAATAGCCTCTTGTTTACTCCTTTTCTCCATTATTCCTTTAAGGATATTAGATGCCATGGGATGGGCCGCCGAACGTCGGGGAGCCAAGGCTTCGCATACGTTAATGGGCGTCCCAAAGTGCTTTTGGACGTGGAACCAGATGCCAGAAAGACCGTTGGAAGTGGCAGCCAGGACAAGGTCGCCTAAGGGGGAGGAGTAGTCGCAATAGGTCATTCGGTCACTTGGTCGGAAAGTTCGTCTTTGAGGAAGCGGATCTCGCGGTTGATGCGGGCGTTGGTGAAAAGTCCCGCTATCAGGCCAGCGACAAGGCCCACCAAACCGCCGATGAACACTCCCTCGTTCTCGCTCTGATAGAATAGCCAAAGCATCCAAGCCAAGAGCGGGATAGCCAGCAGAATCGACACCACCTGGAGGCGCAAGCGGAGGATGCGAAAGCGTGTCACTCCCTCATAAGCGCGGGCGATGGGCAGTTCCATCCACCGTCCATTTTTGATGCACAAAAAGAGCCACATGTCCATTATCCCGAGGAGCAACATAAAGAGAGCGTAGACGATGAGCAGGCCGTTTCCAGCGTCACCCAAAATGTTGTGAAGCGGGCGCACCAACACAATGGCCAGGAAACTTAGGCACCCCAGCACACGGAAACGCCGCGCGAGCTTTTCACTGGCCGTCCTTACATTCTTCTTTCGGGTAAGTTCCAAAAGTTTCTCCTGGTCGGGGAGATTGGGTGAGGCGTCGGCTTTTTGCCATTGTGATTTTATCGAGTCAAGATCCATATTGCGAGTAGGTTATTTATCTATTTTTCATTTTATACTTTATCAAATGCCTGAGTAAACGACTGCACGAGGTTGTTAGCTGTTGCCAGCCTCCACCAAGCGGGCTTTGGCGCGTCGCAGGCGGGTCGCCACGGTGTTGCGGGGAAGGCCCGTGGCCTCGGCTATCTCGTCGTAGCTCAATTCGTCGAGCCACATCATCACGATAGCCTTGTCGACCTCTCCGAGCTGTCCTATCAGACGGTACATCTCGCGTAGCTGCTCGGGGCGATCGCTCAGGGGGTCGTTGACCTCGGGAAGCGCCTCGGCGGGCATAGCCGACGGGCGGTTCTTCAATCGACGACAGTCGGTAAGGCAGGTGTTGATGGTCATGCGGTAGATCCACGTGGAGGGAGCCGATTGGCCACGAAACGAGTCCAATCCACGCCACAGGTTGAGCATGGTCTCCTGATAGAGATCATCGAAATGTGCTGAATCGATGGCGTACATATAGCACACCTTCGAAACAAGCCTCTTGTTGTCCTCCATCAGGCGCAGGAAACGGCTCTCTTTTTCGTTGACTTCACGCATATTTAATGATTGGACGCATAATTCTTTCAATAGTTTCACTTGAAGGCAAAAAAATCCACGCCAAGGGCACATCCTCAGCGTGGATTTGGGTATTTTTGAAGCGGTTTATGCTTTGTAGCAAGCGATGTCGGCGGGTGAGAATTTCTCGATGAACTCGCTATGGCGTGTTACCTCGCTCTCAGCCAGATTGCAGTACACCTCGGCGCTGCGGGCCATCGACTCGGAAGAGTAACGGGAGGCGTCGGTGATCAGGAGGTAGGTCATGATGATGTTGCCAGCCATCTCCACTAAGCGACGAGCCATGAAATCGCCCAGTTCGGGAGCCTCGGCCTTGCGCTCGTTGACGGTTGCTATAGCCTTCTCATAGAGTTCAACCATAGTTGCGCAACGGTCGGCGATGGGTTTCAGCTCTGGGGATATCTCCATAGCGGCGTAGGTGTCCATCAAGCCCTTGTAGGTGCCGGTGGTGACGTGACGGATGGCTGCCACGACTTGCAGCTGGGTGGTACCCTCGTAGATGGAGGTGATGCGTGCGTCGCGGTATACGCGCTCGCAAGCGTAGTCCTTCATTAAGCCCGAGCCACCGTGAATCTGGATACAATCGTAGGCGTTCTGGTTGCAGTACTCGGATCCCATGCCCTTTACCATGGGGGTGAGGGCGTCGGCCAGGCGGGTGTACTTCTTCATCTCCTGGCGCTCCTCGGCGCTGAGGCTGCGGTCGCGTGAGATGTCCTCGTAAGCCTTGTATACGTCGACGTAGCGGGCGGTCTCGTAGAGCAAGCATCGGGAGGCGTCCAATTTAGCCTTCATCACAGCGAGCATCTCGTAAACGGCGGGGAACTCGATGATAGCCTTGCCAAATTGCTTGCGGTCGCGGGCGTAGGCCAGAGCTTCGCGGTAGGCGATCTCGCTCACGCCCACAGCTTGAGCGGCGATGCCCAAGCGGGCACTGTTCATCAGGGCCATCACGTATTTGATAAGGCCGAGACGGCGCGAGCCGCACAATTCAGCCTTGGCGTTCTTGTAAACGAGCTCGCAAGTGGGAGAGCCTTTGATACCCATTTTGTTCTCGATGCGGCGCACGTTGACGCCACCGTCCCTCTTGTCGTAGATGAACATCGAGAGGCCACGGCCGTCGGTGGTACCCTCCTCGGATCGGGCGAGCACCAAATGGATGTCGCTGTCGCCGTTGGTGATGAATCGCTTCACGCCGTTCAAGCGCCAGGTGCCGTCGGGTTGCTCGGTGGCCTTGAGCATGACGCTCTGAAGGTCGGATCCGGCATCGGGCTCGGTGAGGTCCATCGACATTGTCTCACCCTGGCACACGCGGGGAATGAAGCGTTCATGCTGATCCTTGGAGCCGAACTCATAAAGGGTCTCGGCGCAGTCCTGGAGGCCCCAGAGGTTCTCAAAACCAGTATCGGCGCGGCTGACGATGTCGGCAGCCATGATATAGGGAGTGATGGGGAAGTTCAAGCCACCGAAGCGACGGGGCATGGCCATTCCCATAAGGCCAGCCTTGCGGCAAGCCTCGAGGTTCTCGAGAGTGCCAGAGGCGTAGGTGACGCGTCCGTCCTTCACCGTGGGACCCTCGTGGTCAACGCCCTCGGCATTGTCGTGAATCAGGCCTCCGCAGAGGTCGCCCACGATCTCAAGCACGCGGTCGTAGTTGTCGATAGCGTCCTCGAAGTTGATGGGCGCGTAGTCGAATTTCTCGGCGTCGCTGAAGCCGCGCTCCTTAAGCTCAACGATTTTGCGCATCAAGGGATGGGAGAGGTGGAGCTTCAGGTCGGGATTGTCGGTATAGAAATTAGCCATGGCTTATTTGGAATTTTTCTTGTAATACTTGATGAGTTTGGGGATTACGTCCTCGATGGTACCGGTGATGACGTAGTCGGCGATGGTGTTGATGGGAGCGTTGGGGTCGGAGTTGATGGAGATCACCATCGAGCTTTCTTGCATGCCGGCGATGTGCTGGATTTGGCCCGAGATGCCGCAAGCGATGTAGAGCTTGGGGCGAACGGTGACACCGGTTTGGCCGATTTGGCGCTCGTGCTCAACGTAACCGGCGTCGACGGCGGCACGCGAAGCGCCCACCTCAGCGCCCAGGGTGTTGGCCAGGTCGTAGAGGAGCTGGAAGTTTTCCTTGGAGCCCACGCCGTAGCCACCGGCCACGATGATGGGGGAGTTCTTGATGTTAACCTTGGATTTCTCCATGTGGCGGTCGATGATCTCCACAACGAAGTCCTCGTCCTTTACATATTTCGAGGGGTCGAGGTCGATAACCTCGGCCTTGTAATCGGGATCCTTGATCTCCTTCTTCATCACGCCCTCGCGCACGGTAGCCATCTGGGGACGGCACTCGGGGTTGACGATCGTGGCGACAATGTTGCCGCCGAAAGCGGGACGGATCTGCATCAGCAGGTCGGTGTACTCTTTCTTGGTTTTGGGGTCGACATGGTCGCCAATCTCAAGGGCGGTGCAGTCGGCGGTAAGACCGCTGTGGAGACAGGAGCTTACGCGTGGACCGAGGTCGCGGCCGATGCATGTGGCTCCCATGAGACACACTTGTGGCTTGATCTCGCGGAAGAGGTTGATCAACACGGCAGCGTGGGGGTTGGAGGTATAGGGGGAGAGGCGTTTGTCGTCGACTTTGTAGATCACGTCGGCACCGTAAGGGGCGATTTGCTTCTCCACATCCTTGAGGTTGTCGCCAATGACGATAGCCTCGAGACGGCAACCGAGACGGTCGGCGAGCACGCGTCCTTTAGTAAGGAGCTCGAGGCTCACGTCGGCCACTCGGCCGTCCTCAAATTCGCAATATACTATAAGGTTGTTATTATCAGCCATTTTAATGATTGGTTTAATGGGTTAACCGATGGTGTGGTTGGCGATGAGCTCTTTGACCAAGTCCTCGATCTCAGCGTCGTTGTCACTCAAGCGGCGACTTTCCTTGGCGGTGAACACCACGTTTTCGATAGCTTTCACCTTGGTGGGGGATCCTGGCAGACCGATCTGCTCGGGGTCGGCCTCGACGAATGCGGCACCCCATTCCTTGAGCTGGAGCTCGGGGCGCTTCTCGACGATAGCCTTCACCTGGTCGGAGAGCTTGTCCATCTCGGAGGGGGAAACGGCGTATTTGTATTTCATCACGCGCTTTGCGTTGCGGGGACGGCACTCGGCGGCCGAGCCGTTAACGGTGACGACGCAGGGGAGCGGGGCCTTAACGGTCTCCACGCCATGCTCAAGGCGACGTTTTACAATCACATGGCCGTTGCTGAGGTCAACGATTTCCTCGGCGTAGGTAACCTGGGGAATGCCCAGTTTCTCGGCGATCTGGGGACCCACTTGGGCGGTGTCGCCGTCGATAGCCTGACGGCCACCCAGGATGATGTCGTAGTGGCCAATCTTTTTCACTGCCTGAGCCAGGGAGTAGGAGGTAGCCAGCGTGTCGGCACCTCCGAGGACTCGGTCGGTGAGGACGATGCCAGTGTCGGCGCCGCGATAGATAGCCTCGCGGATAATCTCGGCGGCGCGGGGAAGTCCCATGGTGAGCAAGGTTACGGTGGAGCCGGGATTCTTCTCCTTAAGGCGTATGGCCTGCTCCAAGGCATTGAGGTCTTCGGGATTGAAGATGGCGGTCAACGCGGCGCGGTTGATGGTGCCATCCTCTTTCATCGCGTCTTTGCCTACATTGCGGGTGTCGGGCACCTGCTTGGCAAGAACAATGATGTTTAAACTCATAATAATGTGGTTTATTTAATTTTTTGCGAAATTTTTATCTTAATTAAGGTTGCAAATTTACGCGAATTGTTCTAAAACGCCAAAAAAGTGTTCTTAATTTATCCAAATGAAGTATTAAGTATTAGTGATTAGTGATTAAGTATAATAGTTTTTTCTCTTGAAATTTGCTTGTCATCAGGGTTTCATCCACGTAGCCATTATACTTAATCACTAATCACTAATCACTAATCACTAATACTTAGCAGTGGCTCGTGCCGTCGAAGCAGTGGGTGCAGATGCGCTCCTTGGGAAGGCCAATGGCCTTGACCACATTCTCCAGGGATGAGAATTGCAGGGAGTCGACACCCAATTGGCGGCGAATCTCCTCGACCATGCGGTTGTACTCGGGAGTGCCGGCGGTGGCGTATCGGTCGAGGTTCTTGTCGGGAGAGCCTTCAAGTTGCTCGATGACGCGGCGGGTGATCAGCTCAAGATCACTCTTGGAGGAGGTGAAGTTGATAAATCGGCAAGCGTAAATAAGTGGGGGGCAGGAGATGCGGATATGTACCTCCTTGGCTCCGGCGTCGTAGAAGTCGCGCACGTTGTCGCGCAATTGCGTGCCGCGCACGATGGAATCGTCACAGAAGGCTATTCGCTTGCCTTGGAGGACCGATTTGTTGGGGATGAGTTTCATCTTGGCCACCAATTCACGTCGTTCCTGGGTGGAGGGGGTGAATGAACGGGGCCACGTGGGAGTATACTTGACGATAGCGCGCTGATAGGGGACGCCCTTACCTTGGGCATATCCTAAGGCCATGCCGATTCCCGAGTCGGGGATAGCGCTCACTACGTCGATCTCGGTGGAATCCTCGTGGCCCATAGCCTCACCCGTTTGATAACGCATTTGGTCGACGTTACGACCCTCGTATTGGCAGGCGGGATAGCCGTAGTAGGTCCATAGGAATGCGCACACCTGGGAGTCGCATCCTCCGGGGGAGAGCTGCCGGTATCCTTCGGCGTTGAATTCCACAATCTCGCCGGGGGCAAGCTCATGGCAGATAGAAAAGTCGAGGTTGGGGAACGCGCAACTCTCGGAAGTAGCTGCCATAGCGTCGGGTTTCTGGCCGAGAATAATTGGGGTGCGGCCCAATCGGTCGCGAGCGGCGATGATGCCGTGGTCGGTGAGCAGCAACATGGAGCAAGATCCCTTGATGCGGCTCTGGGCGTTGCGTATGCCGGTGACGTAGTCGGTGCCTTCACTGATGAGAGCGGCCACCATCTCGGTAGGGTTGATGATGTCGTAGGAGTGTTCGCAGAAGTGGTGACCCTTGGCCAGCAGCTCCTTTTCCAGCTCCACGATGTTGTTGATGCGTCCCACGGTGACGATGGCAAATTTGCCAAGGTGGCAGTTGACGATGATGGGCTGGGCGTCGGTGTCGCTGATGACACCGATACCCGAGTTTCCGTCAAATTCCTCGAGGTCGCCCTCGAATTTTGAGCGGAAGTAACTGTTTTCAATGTTGTGAATGGAGCGTGAGAAGATGCCCGAGGGGTCGACCACGGCCATGCCGGCGCGGCGCGTGCCGGTGTGGCTGTTGTAGTCAACGCCATAAAAGAGCTCGTCGACGCATCGCGACTTCTTCGCTACTCCAAAAAATCCTCCCATAATAAATTGTTTTGAGAAAAGTCAATTTGAAAAGGAATGACTACGAATTTCACAATAGTTCGTTAAAAATTTGACATATGGTTAAGCGGCTGCGGCCGCCACGCC
>JAJBVP010000098.1 GCA_020859755.1 Bacteroidales bacterium
GCATGGGGGAAAAAGGGGGGGGCTTCCGAGTGAAAGAAGTGGCCGGGAGTCCGGGGAGAAGCCGGACGCCGGAAGCCTTTGGGAAAAGTCGATCGGAAATTAGTATCGCTTGGCTGAGACCATTGCTGGGCTTGCACCGGCGACCTATCGACGTGGTCGTCTTCCACGATCCTCAAGGGAGAACTCATCTTGGGAGGGACTTGGCGCTTAGATGCTTTCAGCGCTTATTCCTTCCGCACTCAGCTACCCGGCCATGCTCCTGGCGGAACAACCGGTTCACCGTTGGTGCGTCAGACCCGGTCCTCTCGTACTAAGGTCTGAACCCCTCAATTCTCCAACGCCCACAGAGGATAGAGGACCGAACTGTCTCACGACGTTCTGAACCCAGCTCGCGTGCCGCTTTAACCGGCGAACAGCCGGACCCTTGGGACCTTCTCCAGCCCCGGGATGCGACGAGCCGACATCGAGGTGCCAAACCACGCCGTCGATATGAACTCTTGGGCGTGATCAGCCTGTTATCCCTAAGGTACCTTTTATCCGTTGAGCGACGGCAATTCCACTCTCTACCGCCGGATCACTTGGGCCTGCTTTCGCATCTGCTCGACTTGTCGGTCTCACAGTTAGGCGCGTTTATGCCCATGCACTCGACACTCGGTTGCAGACCGAGCTGAACGCACCTTCGCACTCCTCCGTTACTCTTTGGGAGGATACCGCCCCAGTAAAACTGACCGGCTGACACGGTCCCACCGCCGGCTTCACGGCTCGTGGTTAGATTCTCCAATTTCAAAGGGTGGTGTCTCATTGTCGGCTCTTCCCGCCCCTAAAGGCGGGCCTCTCTGCCTCCCACTTACTCTGAGCATTCAAACCGAAGAAACAATGACAGCTTACAGTTAAGGTCTATAGGGTCTTTCCGTCCTTCTGCGGGCAGACGGCATCTTCACCGTCACTACAATTTCACTGAGCGCCTGGTTGAGACAGTGCCCAACTCGTTTCACGATTCGTGCAGGTCGGAACTTACCCGACAAGGAATTTCGCTACCTTAGGACCGTTATAGTTACGGCCGACATTCACCGGGACTTGGGTTCAAGGCCTCGCCTTTCGGCTCACCTCCCCCCTTAATCTTTCGGCATTGGTCACGTGTCACACCCTATACTTCGACTTGCGTCTTTGCAGAGTGCTGTGTTTTTGATAAACAGTCGGTTGGGCCATTTCTCTGCGGCCGGATCACTCCGGCGCCCCTTCTTCCGAAGTTACGGGGCTGATTTGCCGAGTTCCTTAACCAGGGTTCACTCTTTCGCCTTGGTATATTCTACCCACCCACCTGTGTCGGTTTCCGGTACGGGTTCCTTAGCATTCGACAGGGCTTTTCTTGGCGTTCGGTTCGGTGATGCGCTTCGGCCGAAGCCTCCGCTCGGAATCCATTCACCTGTTCACCTCCCCTTGCGCGTCCTCCTGCCTTAAGGGTCGGAAGCTCAGGAATATTAACCTGATCTCCATCGCCTACGCCTCTCGGCCTCGGCTTAGGTCCCGGCTAACCCAGGGCCGTACATCGTTGCCCTGGAATCCTCGGGTTTACGGCGGACATGTATTTGACATGTCTTTGCGTTACTCATGTCTGCATTCTCACTTCCATGATCTCCAGGTTCAGTCGCCTTCCCCCTTCTCCGTTCATGGAACGCTCTCCTACCACTCAGGCTTCCGCCTGAATCCGAAGCTTCGGTATGCCGCTTATCGCCAATTATTTTCGGCGCAGGATCACTCGATGAGTAAGCTATTACGCTTTTTTTAAATGGTGGCTGCTTCTAAGCCAACATCCTCACTGTCTGTGTAATCCCACATCCTTTCCACTCAGCGGCATTTGGGCACCTTAGCTGTCGGTCCGGGTTGTTTCCCTCTCGACGACGAAGCTTATCCCCCGCCGTCTCACTGCTGCACTCCCTTGAGCGGTATTCTGGGTTTGATAAGGGTTGGTAGGCGGGTGTGCCCCCTTGCCTTGTCAGTGCCTTACCCCCGCTCATCAGCATGCAACGCTGCACCTAAATGCATTTCGGAGAGAACCAGCTATCACGGGGTTTGATTAGCCTTTCACTCCTACCCTCAGCTCATCAGAGAACTTTTCAACGTTCACCTGTTCGGTCCTCCACATGGTTTTACCCATGCTTCAACCTGGCCAAGGGTAGGTCACCTCCGCTTCGGGTCCGGTACCCGCGACTTATCGCCCTTTTCGGACTCGCTTTCGCTTCGGCTCCGCCCCGGAAGGGCTTAGCCTTGCCGCGAACACCGACTCGCAGACTCATTAAACAAAAGGCACGCCATCGCGGCTCTCGCCGCTCTGACTCTTTGTAGACTTGCGGTTTCAGGTTCTCTTTCACTCCGCTCACAGCGGTTCTTTTCACCTTTCCCTCGCGGTACTTGTTCTCTATCGGTCGCCAACTAGTATTCAGCCTTGCGCGGTGGTCCGCGCTGATTCGCACACCGTTCCACGTGTGGTGTGCTACTCAGGATCCCTCTGCTCCCCGCTCTTCATTTCGCCTACGAGGCTTTCACTCTCTCCGGCACTCCTTCCCAGAAGTCTCGGCTATGAAGTACGGCCGGTGCTCTTGAGGTCCTTCAACCCCGGAAGCTCGCTTCCGGTTTGGGCTCTCTCCGCTTTCGCTCGCCACTACTTACGGAATCGATTTCTCTTTCTTTTCCTCCGCTTACTGAGATGTTTCACTTCAGCGGGTTTCGCGTTCCTTATCCTATCTTTTCAGATAAGGCCGGCTCGGCTTCTCCGAGCCAGGTTACCCCATTCGGATACCCCCGGGTCTTCGCTCACTTGCAGCTCTCCGAGGCTTTTCGCAGCTTGTTGCGTCCTTCTTCGCCTGTTGGCTCCAAGGCATTCTCCGCAAGCCCTTCGTTTCTTTTCCCGTTCCTTCGCGCGGTCTCCCGCGCTCGCTATGGCTCCGGCGTCCCGCTCGCAATCTTTCTGCGCGGTTCCGTCCGGTTCCTTGCTTTCTTTCTTTTTTCGGAAATTGTTTTCTCCCACTTTCTTGGTTGGTTCTTCACGGCTCTCGCCGCGAAGCCCTTTTTGCCACGCGGATGTCAATCTTCCCTTCCCTTCTCTTACAGCTTCCGCTTCGCCTTCCGCCTTCTCTGGTGGGCCTGACAGGACTTGAACCTGTGACCCCACGCTTATCAAGCGTGTGCTCTAACCAACTGAGCTACAGGCCCATCGCTTCTTTCCCGCGACGAACCCTCGCCTGGTGGAGGCACGGGAGCTCGAACCCCGGACTTCCAGCTTGCAAAGCTGGCGCTCTGGCCAACTGAGCTATGCCCCCTCCTTTTCCTCGGCGGGTCTCCGGCGTCTTCCCCTCCGGAAAGAGTTCCCGGCAGAGCGTCTCCGCTCCCCCTTCCGAAAAAAGACCGTGATGCGCGCCGCCGTCTCCGCCGGGTCTCCCCCGGCCGACGCTCGGCTCTCTTTTTTGTCCTTCGCCGTCTCCTCCCCGCTCCCGCGGAAAGGCCGACCTCGGAGCGGCTTGCCCGCCTCTCCGTTTTCTCCTTAGAAAGGAGGTGGTCCAGCCGCAGGTTCCCCTACGGCTACCTTGTTACGACTTCATCCCAGTTACCAGTCTCACCTTAGGACACTGCCCCCTTGCGGTTGGCTTCGCATACTTCGGGTGCGACCGGCTTCCATGATGTGACGGGCGGTGTGTACAAGACCCGGGAACGTATTCACGGCGCCGTTGCTGATGCGCCATTACTAGCGATTCCGGCTTCGTGGAGGCGAGTTGCAGCCTCCAGTCCGAACTGTGCCCACTTTTCCGGGGTTCCCTCCGCCTCGCGGCCTCGGTTCCCTCTGTACTGGGCATTGTAGTACGTGTGCAGCCCTGGGCGTAAGGGCCATACTGACCTGACGTCGTCCCCGCCTTCCTCCCAGTTGATCTGGGCAGTCTTGCCTGAGTCCCCACCTTCACGTGCTGGTAACAGGCCACAGGGGTTGCGCTCGTTGCTGGACTTAACCAAACATCTCACGACACGAGCTGACGACGGCCATGCAGCACCTGTGTGACGCCTCCGTAGAGTCGCGCACTTTCATGCGCTTTTCATCTCATGTCAAGCCCAGGTAAGGTTCTTCGCGTTGCATCGAATTAAGCCACATACTCCACCGCTTGTGCGGGTCCCCGTCAATTTCTTTGAGTTTTAATCTTGCGACCGTACTCCCCAGGCGGCACGCTTATCGCGTTTGCTCCGGCACGAAGGGGGTCGATTCCCCTCACACCAAGCGTGCACCGTTTACTGCCGGGACTACAGGGGTATCTAATCCCTTTCGCTACCCCGGCCTTCGTACCTCAGCGTCAGATCATGTCCAGGAACCCGCCTTCGCCACGAGTGTTCTTCTTGATATCTACGCATTTCACTGCTACACCAAGAGTTCCGGTTCCCCCTCCATGTCTCCAGCCGTACAGTCTCATGCGCTCTCCAGAGGTTGAGCCCCTGCCTTTCACGCACGACTTGTACCGCCGCCTGCGTACCCTTTACGCCCAGTGATTCCGAACAACGCTTGAGACCTCTGTATTACCGCGGCTGCTGGCACAGAGTTTGCCGTCTCTTCCTCTTGTGGTACTATCCGGCTTCCGCCTTGCTCCCACATGACAGGGGTTTACAATCCGAAGACCTTCTTCCCCCACGCGGCGTCGCACCATCAGGGTTCCCCCCATTGTGAATGATTCTCGACTGCTGCCACCCGTAGGTGTCTGGACCGTTTCTCAGTTCCAGTGTGGCCGGACATCCTCTCAGACCGGCTACCCGTCATCGCCTTGGTGGGCCGTTGCCCCGCCAACTAACTAATAGGCCGCGAGCCCCTCCCCGAGCGCGTCTCCGCTTTACTCTTCCGAGTCTATCCGGTATTATTCCCGGTTTCCCGGGGCTATCCCTGTCTCGGGGGCAGGTCGCTCACGTGTTACTCACCCGTGCGCCACTGGATGCCTTTAGCAAGCTATCAGCATCCCGTTCGACTTGCATGTCTTATCCACGCCGCCAGCGTTCGTTCTGAGCCAGAATCAAACTCTCCTTCTCGCTCTTTCTTCTTTCTTCTTTCTTTATCTATTGACTTTGCTGGACCGGTCCCGGCCTTCGCCGCGGTTCCCCGCCGCTCCTTCCGGAACCCCGCCTCGCGTCAGGCTCCCCTTCGAGACTCCCGCCTCTCCGGCTCTCCGCCTTCCTCCGCTCGGCGCGCATCACGATCTTTTTCCTCTCTCTTCCCTTCTCCTCCCGGATTCCCCATGCAAGGTTTTGTCTCCTTGCGCTTCCTGCGCGTCTCCGCGCTCTCCGCTCTCGGAATCCCCAAAAGGCTCCGCTTGTCTGTCTCCTCGCGTTTCCGCTCCTTCCCGCGGCTCACCCGCCTTCCCTTCCGGTCGCTCTTCCGCTCCCTTCCGTCCGGCGCTGTTTCGCGGGCCCCCGCTTCCGGGGGTGCCGCCCAGTATACTCCCCCTTCCCCGTTCGTCAACCTTTTTTCTCCCTTTTTTTTTCACTTTTTTCTCCCCTCTCCCACTCCCTCCTCTCTTAACTCCCTCTTACCCCTCACTTTACATCCCCACTGCCCTCCCGCAAAAAAAAGCCGCGCTCCCTCCGGAGCGCGGCCCGCAATCTCTCCTCCCCCTCTCTTTCCC
>JAJBVP010000284.1 GCA_020859755.1 Bacteroidales bacterium
GATTGGGGGAGGGCGTTTTCTTCCACGGGCTTGTTCTGGAGCTCGGCGGAAAGGTCGGGGGTGTCCATAATCGATTGATTGTTAGAAAGATGAGAGTTTAGCCCCGGTGGAGGGCGTGATTGGTTTTTGATTTAAGCGGTCAAATATACGCTAAATTCCCGAAAAATCCAAAAAAATGTTGCGTAATCGGGTTTAAATGCTTATTTTTGCATTGGAAACACATAATTTTCACGTTGAATTAACCGTCTCTAACATAATTATGTTAAGAACACGAATCACACTGTGCTTGGTGCTCGGAATGGCCATCTCGGCCTCGGCGCAGCAGCTCGCGATAGATACCATGTCGTTCCACCCCTCCACGCCCGAAGAATTGGTGGCCTGCGGTATTTCCCCGCGGGTCGATGAGCCGACGCTTGATTACGATTTGATGATCCGCTCCTACCGCGGGCCATCTTGGGCCTACGCCAATGAGGGGGGTACGTATACGGCGGTGGTGTACAACAACGGCAAGCGCAGAGCGATGGATTATAAAATTATAACGGTGAGGAATGGGCACGGGGAGGTTACTTGGGATTTCCCACGGGTATTTGAGCCGGGAATGGCCCTTACGTTCAATTGCACCATCGTCTACCCCTATCCTCAAGTAGGTCAAACCCACACCTTTCAATATCGCATTGATTTTATTGACGATGAGGACAATAGCAACAACGATTCGGAGGTGATTAGCACCGAGGTGTTGTTTCCGCGCCAGTCTCAGGTGGAAAAGATAAATGGGGAGGTGGCCGATGGCAAGGTGTCACTGTCGTGGGATTACCCGACGGCCTACCGCGTGTCGGACGACATGGAGGGGCACACGTTGTATCTTACCGATTACGTCGAGCAGTATATTTTTTGCGACGAGGATGGGGGCATCACCCGCTCTCCGAACGATGCCGATATTCCTAACGTAGGGTCGCCTATGGCGTTTATGGTGCTGGATCCCGAGCGCTACGGCCTTGGGGCGGCGCATAGCGGCCAGCAGGTGTTGGCTTCGTTCCCGGTTGTGAATCCCGACACGGGAGAAGCGATGGCCAAGGACGATTGGTTTTTATCCCCATGGTTGCTTCCGGGCCATACGTTTTCTTGCTGGATAAAATCGGCGTTGGAGGATTGCGGGAACGACATGTATGAGTTGTTGTACACCAACATCAGCAGCCGGCCGTCCGACTTTACGAGTTTGGGCGAGCCCAAGCCAGCGCCCAAGGAGTGGACCAAGGTGGAGGTAAAATTGCCCGATTATAGTGGCTCGGATGGATTTTATGTGGCGGTGCGAGCCACCTCGACTGAGGGCAACGTGCTGCTCATTGACGATGTGGAATGCTTGGAAAATCTTCCCCCGCGGCAATGGGTGGAGGGTTATAAGTTGTATCGCGACGGCGTGCTGCTGGCGTCCCTCCCATATGACGGTATGGAGTACATCGACGAGCCGGAGGCTGAGGGGGAATACAGCTATACGGTGACGGCATTGTACAGCGTGAACGGCGCGATGACGGAGAGCGCCCCATGCGAGCCTTACGTGGCGAGCGTGAAGTCGCAGGGCATCCACGACCTTATCGTGGAGAAGGATATAACCGTTTATGGCCAAGATGGGGCGTTGATCATCGAGGGCGGCCAGGGCTGTGACGCGATGGTAGCGACTGTCACGGGGCGGGTGTTGCTGAGCGGAAGCTTGGGCGCCTCACGCGTGGCTTACCCGTTGCCTGGAGGTATATATATTGTAAAGGTGGATTCCAAGTATTACAAACTCATGTTGAAGTAGGCTCCAAACGTCGACTGGGCCGAAATACTCGCTTTTCATTTGTTAACAAAATTGGAGGTTGGTTCGTCGATAATTATTTATTTTTATCAAAATTGGCGAAAAATTAACCAAACATAACAAATATAAGGAAAGTTTGTGATACGAAAAATTTCACATTTCAAATATTGTGTCTAATTTTGTGGCTCAATCCGTGGAAATCACCAATTGGAAAAAATAAATAGGAAATAATAAATCAATTTAGACAACCTACATCATGAGTAAAAATGAGGTAAAAAAGGCCGAGGGCAAGCTTGGCGTTTTGGTTGTGGGCCTTGGCGCAGTGTCGTCGACGTTCATGACCGGTGTATTGATGGCCCGCAAAGGCCTGGCCAAGCCCGTTGGCTCTATGACCCAGTACGACAAAATCCGTGTCGGCAAGGGCGCTGACAAGAAATATCTGAAATATAACGAGATTGTACCCCTGGCCGACCTTAACGACATCGTTTTCGGCGCATGGGACGTATATCCGGCCAACGCCTACGAATCGGCCATCAACGCCGAGGTGCTCAAGGAGAAGGACATCAACCCCGTGAAGGATGAGCTTGAGGCTATCAAGCCGATGAAGGCCGCATTCGACCACAACTACGCCAAGCGCCTGGACGGCAACAACGTCAAGGAGTGCAAGGACCGCTGGGACATGACCGAGCAGATCCGCGAGGATATCCGCAACTTCAAGAAGGAGACAGGCGTTGACCGCGTCGTAGTGCTCTGGGCCGCCTCCACCGAGGTTTACGTGCCCGTAGACGAGAAGATCCACGGCTCGCTCGAGGCACTCGAGGCCGCGATGAAGGCCGACGACAAGGAGCATATCGCCCCCTCGATGTGCTACGCTTACGCGGCCCTGAGCGAGGGCGCTCCCTTCATCATGGGCGCTCCCAACACCACGGTCGACATCCCCGCAATGTGGGAGCTTGCCGAGAAGACCAAGATGCCTATCGCCGGCAAGGACTTCAAGACTGGCCAAACCCTCGTGAAATCGGGCTTCGCCCCGATTATCGGTACCCGTTGCCTGGGCTTGAGCGGCTGGTTCTCGACCAACATCCTGGGCAACCGCGACGGCCTCGTGCTCGACGAGCCGGCCAACTTCCGTACCAAGGAGGTGTCCAAGCTATCGACCCTTGAGTCGATCCTCGTTCCCGAGAAGCAACCCGACCTCTACGGCCATGGCAACGACGAGGACACCCAGTACTACCACAAGGTGCGTATCAACTACTATCCCCCTCGCAACGACAACAAAGAGGGCTGGGACAACATCGACATCTTCGGCTGGATGGGCTACCCCATGCAGATCAAGATCAATTTCCTGTGCCGCGACTCGATTTTGGCCGCTCCTCTGTGCCTCGACCTGGTGCTTCTGAGCGACTTGGCGGCCCGCGCCGGCCGTTACGGCACACAGCGCTTCCTGTCGTTCTTCCTCAAGAGCCCGATGCACGACTACACCAAGGGCGAAGTGCCCGTCAACCACCTCTTCCAGCAGTACACGATGCTGAAGAACGCCCTGCGCGAGATGGGTGGCTACGAGGCCGACGAGGAGATCGATTAAACAAGCGCAAAGCGCAAGCATACGGAGTGCGTAGCACGGAGTATGCGGAAATAGAAAGGACAAAATTAGAAACCATTGAGTGCGTAGCACGATTCACGCTTGAGAATCGTGCTACGCACTCAATGGTTTTATCAATTAATATTGGGAACAATATACATGATTACCCTGCTGTGAGATGAGGAGGTATGGCGGTCTAAAGTTAAAGATCGCTAGAAATTAGCGAAAGATTCCTGATTTTGAATTCTTTAGCGTATCTTTGTAGTAAAGATAAACGTTAAAGATATGGAACAGTATATCGGTTTAGATAAGTTTGACAGCCTCATTTCCTTGGTGACTTACTTCAAGGACAATGCAACGTGCAAGGGGTTCCTTGTACAGCATCGCTGGTCTGACGGTGATTATATCTGTCCTTACTGCGGTCAGCATCATTGCTATCGCCGTGGTGACGGTAAGTTCCGCTGTCCCAACTGCCTCAAGAATTTCTCTGTGCTTGTCGGCACTGTTTTTGAAAACACCAAGATATCATTGGTCAAGTGGTTTATGGCCATGTACCTCATCTCTTCTCACAAGAAGGGTATTTCAAGCCATCAGTTGTCAAGGGATATTGACGTGACGCAGAAAAGCGCATGGTATATCCTGCACAAGGTTCGCACACTTTTTTCGCAGGACAGCGAGCTTGAATTGAAAGAGGAAGTGGAGTGTGACGAGGCTTATATCGGTGGACAAGAGAAGTATAAGCACGCTTCAAAGAAGACTGAAGGCACACAAGGTCGTTCCTTGAAGACCAAAACACCTGTTTTTGGAATGGCAGAGCGTAACGGCAATGTGGTGGCCAAGAAGACCAAGAATGTGCAGGGCAAGACTCTGATTGGCCTTATCAATCAGTTTGTGAAGGAAGGATCTCGCATCTTCACAGACGAGTATATCGGTTACAATACCTTGGTGGAATCAGAGTACACTCATTCTGTTGTCAATCATGGTGCGAAGCAGTATGTGGATGGTGATGCTCACACTAACACCATCGAGGGTTTTTGGAGCCAGTTGAAGCGCAGTATCTTCGGCATCTATCATTTCGTGTCTGCCAAGTATCTGCAACGCTACGTTGACGAGGCAGTGTTCCGTTATAACACTTGCAAGCAGCAGGAGTCAGACCGTTTCAAGACGATGTTCTTGAAGTCCATAGGGATTGTCACCTATGAGGATGTGCTGAAAGTAGCTTGATATACTGAGAAAGATTTCATATTTTTGTATCTGCAATCATATTTATAAATAAGTTAACAAACAGAATAGAATATGGCATTACTGAAAGAAGATGGCAGCTTGGATATTGAGAGTATTAACAGCTTGCCTTTTGAGGAATATATGGATGCAATGGGTGATTTAACAGAAGCACAGACAGAAGAATATCTGTCGAAATTACCCGTCAATGAATCTAAAGAACCTGTAAGAATGGTCGAAGTAGATTACTCGTTAGAGGAAGATATGGCAAGAAACGGCACTGTACTAATGGATGATGTATTAAATAAGTTGAGAAATATGTGAGATTGAATGGTAATAAATGCATTAACAGAAGATATTAAGCCTCAACCGTTAGCTGTCACTCTGTCAAGTTAGATAAACAACAAAATAGCTGAAATAGGAGAATATAATAGGGACAATGTTGAAGCACGGGAAAAATGGCATGATTATCTTGATGGAATAAAGAATTATCTGTCAAACCCTTCTATTGCCTTTGATTATGCCAATAGGAATATCCGATTTCCCAATGGTGCTTATTTTATAAGAGACTTTGATTATGATGTAGGTTATGCTATTAAATACTTTAACAGTAAAGCCTACGTCTACATCTTCAAGATGAATCTTAAACCTGCTGAATTTGGATTGAGAGTGCCACCAACGGTTGAATCTGCCAATAAAGACCACCATCAGTTAAATTGTAACAGCGAAACGATTTTCTCCCCTGTCAACGAATGGATGGTAAAACTGGGATGTATCCCTCGTGAGTTTCTTTGCCTATGCGAAAACAGGCAAGCGCAACTTCTTAACGAAAGCCAGGAATCGAAATCCATTGACGCAGCAAAGAAATTGGTCATGCAAAGATTTGGATGGGATAACGCACGTGCCGACCACTTCGTCAGGATTTAACTACATGACAAAAATTGGAATATGTCGAACTGGG
>JAJBVP010000198.1 GCA_020859755.1 Bacteroidales bacterium
TGTTGCATCATGTCCCCAACTTGGCTGCTTAACAGAATTTATTAGACACACTCTTAGCATTTAGCATCTAGCCTTTAGCCTAATGGCTTATTTGCTCGATTCCCTTTCCGCCTTTAAAGATTTAAAGTTTTAAAGATTTAAATCATTAAACTAGAAACTAGAAACTAGAAACTAGAAACCAGAAACCAGAAACTTTTAACTCCATCCCAATGGCTGACGATAAAAAGGTGATATTCTCGATGGTGGGAGTGTCAAAAACATTCCCCCCACAGAAACAAGTACTTAAAAACATATACCTGTCGTTCTTCTACGGTGCCAAAATCGGCATCATAGGCTTGAACGGCTCCGGCAAATCCACCCTTCTGAAAATCATAGCCGGCATCGACAAGAGCTACCAGGGCAACGTGGTGTTCTCGCCGGGCTACACTGTAGGATATCTCGAGCAAGATCCCCAGCTCGACCCCGACAAGACGGTAATCGAAGTCGTACGCGAGGGCGTGCAACCGATCATGGATCTCTTGGCCGAGTTTGACAAGGTCAACGAATCGTTTGCCGATCCCGACGTGCTGGAGGATCCCGACAAAATGGATGCCCTGATCGCCCGTCAAGCCGAGTTGCAGGACAAGCTCGACGCCGCCGACGCCTGGAACATCGACTCCAAGCTCGAGCGCGCAATGGACGCCCTGCAATGTCCGCCCGACGACCAGAAGATATCCACCCTTTCCGGTGGAGAGCGTCGCCGCGTGGCCCTCACCCGATTGTTGCTCCAACAGCCTGACGTGCTGCTGCTCGACGAGCCCACCAACCACCTCGACGCCGAGTCGATCGACTGGCTCGAACAACACCTTCAGCAGTATCCCGGCACGGTGATCGCCATCACCCACGACCGCTATTTCCTCGACCATGTGGCTGGCTGGATTCTCGAGCTTGACCGAGGGGAAGGTATACCCTGGCAGGGCAACTATTCGTCGTGGCTCGATCAGAAAACCAAGCGCATGGCACAAGAAGAGAAACAAGCCTCAAAACGCCGCAAGACCCTGGAGCGCGAGCTTGAGTGGATACGCATGGCCCCCAAGGCTCGCCAAGCCAAGGGCAAAGCACGTCTTAACAGCTATGACCGCTTGATGAACGAGGACCAAAAGGAGCGCGAGCAACGCCTGGAGATTTTCATCCCCAATGGTCCGCGTCTGGGTAACAAGGTAATAGAGGCTCACGGCCTGTCCAAAGCCTACGGCAAGAAGCATCTCTTCGACAATCTCGACTTCACGTTGCCGCCCAACGGCATCGTGGGCGTCATCGGGCCCAACGGCGCCGGCAAAACCACCCTGTTCCGCCTGATAATGGGTCAAGAGAAGCCCGACGCCGGCACCTTCGACGTGGGCGAGACCGTCAAGATCGCTTACGTCGACCAAACCCACCACGACCTTGTGCCCGAGAAATCGGTTTACGAGGTAATCTCCCAGGGAGTGGAGAGTTTCCGCATGGGAGGCCGCGATGTCAACGCCCGCGCCTATCTGTCGAAGTTCAATTTCTCGGGCGCCGACCAAGAGAAGAAAATCGCCGTCCTCTCGGGTGGCGAGCGCAACCGCCTGCATCTGGCCATGGCTCTGAAAGAGGAGGGCAATGTGCTCCTGCTCGACGAGCCCACCAACGATATCGACGTCAACACCCTGCGCGCCCTGGAGGAGGGCCTCGAGGAGTTTGCCGGATGCGCCGTGGTTGTGAGCCACGACCGCTGGTTCTTGGACCGCATCTGCACCCACATCCTGTCGTTTGAAGGCGACGGCAAGGTGGTGTTCTACCAGGGCGGTTATTCTGATTACGAAGAGTACAAGCGCGAGCATTTCTACGAAGGCAAAGAGCCCCCGCGCAAGCGCTACCGCAAGCTGATGGAGTAGTGGTGAGTGGCGAGTGGTGACCCTTTAATCCTTTATTCCTTTCCCCCTTTAACATTTAAAGGATTAAAGGATTAAAGGATTACAGAAAGAAAAAATCAAAAAACTTATAACTAATCCATGACTAAATCAGTAGGCATGAAGATATGGGTAACGACCCGCGATTATATCATGATCGTGCTGGGTATTTGCCTTTACGCCTTTGCTTTTTGCGCGTTTATATTGCCCGAGAAGGTGGTGATCGGCGGCTTGACGGGCTTAGGCTCGCTGGTTTACTTCACCACAGGCATTCCCGTGGCGTTCACCCAATATGTGCTCAACTTGACGCTGCTGGCATTCGCCTACAAGATTGTGGGTAAGCAATTCGTGATGCGCACGATTTTCGGCGCTACCGTGATCTCGCTGGCCATCGGCGTGTTCCAGCCGTTGTTCCCCGAGCCTATTATCCCTCAGCAGCCGTTCATGAACGTGATCATCGGCGGCTTGCTCATCGGCGTGGGTATCGGTATCGCCTTTACCCATAACGGCTCTACCGGCGGCACCGACATCGTGGCCGCTATGGTATCCAAGCGTTCCAACGTCACCGTGGGCCGCACGATGCTCTACACCGATATGTGTATCATCTCCTCGTCCTACCTCATTTTCCACGAGATCGACAAGGTGGTCTACGGCCTTGTCGTCCTCTTCCTTGCCGCGTGGGTAGCCGACCAGGTGATCAACACCAACCGCCAGGCATGCCAGTTTACCATCTTCTCCAAAAAGTGGCAGGAGATCGCCACGGCCATCAACAACGAGGCCCATCGCGGGTGCACGGTGCTGTCGGCCATGGGTTGGTACTCCAAGCAGGAGGTGAAGGTGCTCCTGGTGATGTGCCGTAAGATCGAGTCGGTGACCGTGTTCCGCATCATCAAGTCGATCGACCGCGACGCCTTCGTAACGCAGGCCAATGTCAACGGCGTGTACGGACAGGGCTTTGACGAGTTCAAGGTGAAAATGAAACCCGGCGACGAGCATCTTTCCCACCCCGCGGCCTCGCCCTCCGACGCTCCGCAAACGCAAGCTTCCCATTCCGGTCATCCACAAAGCCTCGCCTAATGAAACGTATCACAGCACTCATAATATCAGCATTGGCAGCCTCTGCTCCAGCATGGGGACAATCGGCCACTTTCTTCGACACATCCAAGCCCCAACACAACCCCATCAACGTGGAGGTGCACGTGTTGAGCGGCATCACCTCCACTACCCAAAACTATTCCACCCTTCCCGGGGTAGAGCGCGTGTCGGCCAACCCCGGATGGGGCAAAGGCTTCGGTACCGAGGTGCAATTCGTGTTGCGACAATATCTGGCCTTGACCACGGGCTTGGACTTCCTGTGGGGACGCGACACAGCAACCCTCACAATGATCGACGACGGCACCCAGGCCGTAAGCGACGTGTTCTTGACCAACACCAACCTGTATCTGCGTTTCCCGATAGGGATGGCGTTGAGGCTCAATCTCGGCGACAAGGTGCAATGGATCTCCTCGGCCGGTTTCTATCTGGCTGTGGGGCTCTGGGGCCATCAACAAGCCGACATCTATTCCACCGATCTCAACTCGCTGGGACAGATGGTGACCACCCAATACAAGGAGCGTTGGAACTACTTCAACGGCGATGGAGGCTTGATCCACACCACACATCGTTACGATTGCGGATTGATGCTCTCCACGGGCATACGCGCGTTCGGCCACTACACCGTGGGAATGCAATTCACCTACGGATTCAAGGACACGGCCAAAGCTCTTGGCCCATTGCGCGAGATACACACCCACAATCTCGATTTCATGCTGCGCCTGGGCTACAACTTCCGCTAAAAAATTAACATATTTACCTCCTCACATATTAACATATTAACATATTAACCTCCCAATCACCCTCTCATGAAAACGAAAGCTTTCCTCGTCGGCGCCCTTCTCCTTTGCAGCGCCACCGCCTCTCAAGCCGAAATCATCGACACCGGCACGCCGCTTAATCCTTTCGGCCTCGAGCTCCGCTTGGGCATCAACGAATCGGAGATCTCCAACAACCTGATGGACGCCGCACCCCACTGCGTGATCAACAACTCTTGGGGCTCGGGCTTCTCGGTAGGCGCAGTGGTCGATCTCAAGATCAAAAACTATATCTCGATCCAGCCTGGTATTTTCTACCAGAGCCGCAACATGTCGTATAAAGATATGTTTGACACGGCGTATCCCGGCATTATCGAGCACACCAGCTCCTACATTAGCGGCAAGGTACGCTCCTACGACATCACCATTCCGGTGCTGGCGTCGGTTAAGCTCAATTTCACTCCTATTTTCACAATCCGCGTGGAGGCCGGCCCCTACTTCCAATTTGGTACCGGAGGCAACAACAAATACGACTTCACCACGGCTGCCGACGTGGCCGCTGGGATCGATGAGCACAGCTACACCTACAAGACCGACGTATACGGCGACGACGGGGGCTTGCGCACCTTCGACTGGGGCTTGAAATTCGGCGTTGGCTGCGTGTTCGCCCACAAGTTCTCCCTTAACATCCACTACCTCTCGGGGTTCAAAAACGCCTACAAGGCTGAACTCAGCGACAACCTCAAGCGCGACCTCAAGGGACACCACAAGGCTTGGGAGATTACTCTGGGATATACCATCTTCTAATTCTTGCCCCTACGGCGTACACAATTTTCTAATATGATCGAATTTTATCCCACGATCGCCTGCGAGTCGGCTCCCGAATACGAGAGCAAGAACGCGCAGATGAACCTTGCGTGGCAATTCATCTCGTCGACCGACGTCTCGGTGTTCCTCACGGGCAAAGCCGGCACGGGCAAAACCACCTTCCTGCGCAAGCTCGCTGAAAGGTTGCCCAAGCGCATGGTAGTGCTTGCCCCCACTGGTGTCGCGGCCATCAACGCCGGCGGTCAAACGATCCACTCGTTCTTCCAACTCCCCTTCGGCCCTTACATTCCAGGATCGGAACGAATGGGAGGCAAGAACGACCGTTACAAGATGACAGCCAAGAAAAAGGCGTTGATACGTTCGCTCGACTTGCTCGTTATCGACGAGATATCCATGGTGAGGGCCGACCTGCTCGACCTGGTGGATTATACCCTACGGCAATATCGCGACCGCGATAAACCGTTCGGCGGGGTCCAACTGTTGCTAATCGGCGACTTGATGCAGCTCTCGCCCGTGGCTAAATCAGAGGAATGGGCTATTCTATCCGAGCATTACCCCACGCCCTATTTCTTCTCGAGCCAAGCCTTGCAACACATGCAATACGTGACTGTGGAGCTGAGCCACATCTATCGCCAAAGCGACCAGGAATTTATCCGCCTCCTGGGAGATGTGCGCACCGGCAATCTCACCGATCAGGACATTGCTCAGCTCAATCAGCGCCATATACCCAATTTCGACCCCAAGGATGGCGATTGGATTCGTCTCACAACCCATAACGCGACCGCCAACTCCTACAACGCCGAGCGCCTCGACCAACTCAAAGGGCAACTTTACAAACTGAAAGCCAACATAAAAGGCGAATTCCCCGAGGCGATGTATCCCGCCGACGAGGAGATCCACCTCAAGATCGGAGCGCAAGTGATGTTCATAAAGAACGACCCCTCAATGGAGAAAGCTTACTTCAACGGTAAGATAGGCATAGTGGAGTCGTACAACGATGAGCAGCGTAGTTTTACGGTGGTGTGCGGAAACGGCTCGGAACGTATTGAGGTAACTCCCGTTGAATGGGAAAATATAAAGTACAACTTAAACGAGAAGACCAAAAATATTGAGGAAGAGACCGTTGGCGTGTTCGTGCAATACCCGCTTCGTCTCGCTTGGGCTATCACTGTTCACAAGAGCCAGGGCTTGACATTCGACCGTGCGATCCTCGACATCAACCGGTCGTTCGCCCACGGCCAAGCCTACGTGGCGTTGAGCCGTTGCCGCAGCCTTGAAGGGCTTGTGCTTACCGAGGAACTGCAACCTTGGTCAATCAAGACCGACGGCGTGGTCAACGCATTTATGGACAATGAGCTTGCTCTCACCAAGGAGCGCACATCGCAATTGCCTCAGATGCGTGTCGACTTCGCTGTCAACCTCCTCGACCAGTTGTTCAACTTAACCCCACTCCTCTATTCCCTCAAGGATCTTTATCGGGCCTATCAGATGTATATCGCACCCCAGGCCGAAGCGCTGGGAAATGCCCTGAACAACGCATGCAACGACCTTGAGATGAAAGTGATACCCACGGCCCAAAAGTTTCACCCCGTATACCAGGCAACGCTTCTTTCCACCGAAGGAGTGGTAAGGGGCAATCCCATCGATGAGCGTATACGCAACGGCTGCACCTATTTCCACAAGATTTTAAAGGAGCTTTCCGACCTGATTTTCCAGCCCGACTTTTCCATAAGCATGGACAATCAGAAACATGCCGAGCTATGCAACAAAGTATACGAGGACTCTAAACGTCAAATGGAGGCCAAGCTGGCGATTCTAAAGGGAATGAGCGAGCAAACATTTGAAGCGCAGTCGTTCCTCCAACTCAAAGCCACCGCCACCCTCCGGGCCGAGGACGGCTCATCGCAACCGGCCAAGAAATCCCGTGCGCCCAAACCCGAGAAGGAGCCCAAGACCAAGCGCGAGAAACGCGTCGCCGGAGCAAGCGCAGAAGAGACCTACAAGCTCTACCAGCAAGGGATGCAACCGGCCGAGATAGCCCACGAGCGAGGCCTGGCAGAATCCACCATTTGGGGACATCTTGGCACTGTGGTGCAAAGCGGACGCCTGCATATCGAGGACTTGATCGATCCCGTCGACCTAATGGAGATCGAGGATGCTGTCGAATCGATGACGGGCGCCTACACGTTCCAAGACCTGCGCGATGCCATCGACGACCATATCCCCAATGGCGCAATCCGCCTATACCAGATATCTAAGCGTTAACCCCTCTATACGGGGTCGTTTTTTCGTGCATTAGATTAAAAAATTCGTGCACTCGGGTATTCGAAAAAATCGATTACTCGAGTGCACGAATTTAATTTCTGATCGATTAGTCCTCGAATTCAATCAGGGGTTGATCGGCGGCAACGGCCTGGTCGAGGTCAACGAGCACGCGCTTCACGGTGCCGTCGATTTCGGCCTGCAGGTCGTTCTCCATCTTCATCGCTTCGAGGATCAGGGCGATATCATGCTTTGACACCTTCTGGCCGGGCTTCACCTTGATCTCGACAACCTTGCCGGGCATGGGAGCGTTCAGGGTGGGTCCGGTGATGGGTTCCTCTTTCTTCTCCTCTACTTTCACCTCCTTAGCCTCGGCCTTGGGAGCGGCGGCTTGCTTGGCCTCATATTCGGCCTTGCGCTGGTCGCGCAAGTACTTGTTGGCCACGTTGGGTAGGAGTTCCAGAAGCAGATACTCCTCAGGGTTGGAGGCGAGTTTCACGCCGCCAAACTCGTCGAGAGTGGGGTTCTCGGGCTTCTTATAGGTGCTTACGTCGTAAGCTTTCTCCTCAGGCGAACCTGTAATCTTGGCGCGGAATTCGGGATCAACGGGCACGGGAGTATGGCCGTACTCACCCTTAACCAGCGAAGTGAACTGCATCGAGGGGGTCGAGTAGTCGGGCTTGCCTTTCTTGCGGTCGAGAGCCAACGACACGGCTTGAGAGCCTACGATCTGGCTGGTAGGTGTAACCAGAGGCACCAGGCCAGCGTCGCGGCGCACCTTGGGGATCAACGCCATGGCGTCCTCGAGCAGGTCGGAGGCTTGTAGTGTCTTGAGCTGGGCAACCATGTTGGAGTACATGCCACCAGGCACCTCAGCATTCTTTACGGTAAGGTTGGGCTTGGGGAAACCGAAGTAGTCCTCGATTGCGTGGCAAGCGTCGAGCAGCTCTTCCTCCTTGCCAGCTTTGGCGGCCGCGATAGCCTTGTCGAAAAGAGCGTCGACATCGGCAGGGAGAGTGTCGTTGAGCGGGTCGAAATGCTTGGGGAACTGCTTTGCGAGGTCAAACTCGTGCAACTCTTTTCTTACACCCTCCAGCTCGACGCGGATGCGCCCAACGGCCTCCATGTTCACGTCAACCTCGATGCCGAGTTTCTTGCAGAAGATGTAGATAAGCTCGATAGCGGGAGCGACCGAGCCACCACCGAAGTACCAGATGTTGGTGTCGAGGATGTCGACGCCGTTAAGGATAGCCATCAGCGACGAAGCCAGACCATATCCGGGAGTACAGTGGGTGTGGAAATCGACGGGCACCTTCAGGGCGGCTTTCAGCTTGCCGATAATGGATGCGGCGCGCGAGGGGTTAACCAAGCCGGCCATGTCCTTCAATGTGATGATCTTGGCGCCGAGGGCCTCCATCTGTTTGGCCTTGCCCACAAAGTAGTCGTCGGTGAAAATCTTCTCAGGCTCGGGATCCTTCTTGCCAAACAGCTTGGCGAAGAAGCCCTTGGGCGCTTTGGGCTCCTCTTTGGGGTCCACCGTGTAGCACACGGCGCCGTCGGCGATACCACCCAGCTCGTTGATCAGCTTGATCGACTCCTTGACGTTGTCAATGTCGTTGAGGGCATCGAAGATACGCATCACGTTCAAGCCGTTCTTGATAGCCTCCTCATAAAAGCCCTTGAGCACTGAATCGGGGTAAGGAACGTAGCCGAAGAGGTTACGGCCGCGGGAGAGGGCCGAAAGGAGCGATTTGCCCTTCATGGCCTTGGAGATCGTGCGCAGGCGTGTCCAAGGCGACTCGCCCAGGTAACGCATTACCGAGTCGGGCACAGCGCCGCCCCACACTTCCATAATATAGTAACCAGCGTCCTCGTAGAAGGGGAGCAGATGATCGATTTGAGCCTGGCTCATGCGGGTGGCAAACAGTGACTGCTGACCGTCGCGGAGGGTCAAATCGCGGATTTTCAATTTTTTACCTTCCATATTCTAATTTTATGTTTGGCTTATTAATGCGTTTCTGTTTTATCTCTGGCCTCAATCGGCCTTGAGCATTTGTTGGCCTATTAGGCGGCAAATATAGCAATATCCCCGCAATTACGGAAATTTTTCAGTAAATTTTTCTTAATACTCGTTTAAATTTACACTTCGCTGGTCGAGAGCGCCACGGCGGGTTGCCAGTATGGGGAATTTTATGTAATTTTGCAAGTTGGAATAGAGCGCAAGACGGCCGTTTGTAACGCCGTTTAGCGACACAAAATCAGAATCACAGTGACTCCACTAAAGAATATAGCAATTTTAGGCTCCACAGGCTCCATAGGCACGCAGACGCTCGACATCGTGTCGCAATACCCCGAGCGTTTCCGCGCGGCAGTGCTCGTGGCCGGTTCCAAGGTTGACACCCTCATCCAGCAGGCCATCAAATATCGCCCAACCAAGGCCATCATCGCCGACCCTACAAATTATTGGAAGTTGGCCGAGGCCCTGCGCCCTCTTGGCATCGAGACAGCCTCGGGTGCCGAGGCCGTGGAGGAGGCCATGGAGTTGCCTGAGGTCGACACCGTGGTCACAGCCACCGTGGGCTACTCGGGGCTGGCCCCTACCCTACGTGCCATCCGCTCCGGCAAGGATATCGCCCTGGCCAACAAGGAAACCATGGTGGTAGCCGGCGAGTTGGTGCGCCGCGCCATCCTGCAATCGTCATCGCAGATCATGCCCGTCGACTCGGAGCACTCGGCCATTTACCAATGCCTGCGTGGCGAGAACCCCGACAAGGTGCGCCGGCTGATTATTACGGCATCGGGCGGGCCCTTCCGCACCACCCCAGCCGAAAAGCTGCGCGACGTGACCGTGCACGACGCCCTTCACCATCCCAACTGGTCGATGGGGGCCAAGATCACCATCGATTCGGCGACGATGTTGAACAAGGCGTTTGAGATCATCGAGGCGCGCTGGCTGTTTGACGTGCCAGGGGAGAAGATTGTGCCTATCGTCCACCCGCAGTCGATTATCCACTCGATGGTGGAATATATCGACGGCTCGGTGAAAGCGCAATTGGGTGTCCCCGACATGCGCCTGCCCATCCGTTACGCTTTGGGCGACGCTCAGCGTCTGCCCAGTGACGACCCGGGCCTGACATTCGAGCAGATGTCCCACTTGACCTTCGAGGAACCGGATGCCGGGCGATTCCCCTGCGTGAAGCTGGGTCACTACGCCCTGGAGCGCCGCGGCACCACCGCCTGCGTCATCAACGCAGCCAACGAGATCGCCGTCGCCGCTTTCCTGCGCGAGAAGATCCCCTTCCTGGCTATCTACGCCACGATTATGGAAACGCTCGAGCGTATACCCTACCTCGCGCAACCCACCTACGACGACTACGTGACTACCAATTCCGAGGCCCGCAACGTGGCCGAGCAAATCATTAAGGATAAGAAATATTGATGGAAACATTCTGGATAAAAGCGCTGCAACTGATAGCGGCATTGGCTCTGCTGGTTACTATACACGAGTTTGGCCACTATTTTTTCGCGCGCGTCTTTGGAATCAAGGTTGAGAAATTCTATCTGTTCTTCAACCCCTGGTTCTCGCTATTCAAGTACAAGCCCAAGCCCAAAAAGGGTGAACCCAAGCTCGACAAGCACGGTAATCCCAAGGCCACCTGGCGCGATACGGAATACGGCGTCGGCTGGGTACCCCTGGGCGGCTACTGCAAGATCGCCGGCATGATCGACGAGTCGATGGACAAAGAGCAGATGGCCAAGGACCCCGAACCGTGGGAATTCCGCTCCAAGCCCGCTTGGCAGCGTCTGTTCGTGATGGTGGGCGGCGTGTTGTTCAACCTGTTGCTCGCCTTTGTGATCTACGCCGGCATCGCCTTCTATTGGGGCGAGAAGACCATCGAATTCCGCGACGCGTCGCTGGGCTACGATTACGTGGAATCGGCTCACAAGGCTGGTTTCCAAGATGGCGACATCCCCCTCACCGCCGACGGCCGCGAGCTGTCGATGCAGGATCGCCAGGTGTTGATGCGCATGGCCGAGGCCAAGCGGATCACCGTGCAACGGCCCGGCGTGGGCGAGGTCACTCTCGATCTGCCCGAGGATTTCATCATTCAGTTGAACAACGACAAGGGATTCTTCTCCCTGCGCGTACCGGTGGTTGTGAAGGATGTGCAAAAGGGCTTGCCAGCGGCCGACGCTGGAATGCAAGCTGGCGACTCGATCATCGCAGTGGGAGGCGTTTCGGCTCCCGATTACGTCACTTTCACGGCACAATTGGACAAGCACAAGGGTGAGCCTACCACCGTTACGGCTATACGCGACGGCGTGGAGACCACCTTCAACCTCACTCCAACGGAGAACGGAAAGATAGGCATCGCCCTTACTCCCGTTACCGATATCTACCCGGTGACGGAAGTGAAATACAGCCTGCTGGAGGCTATGCCCAAGGGCGTTGAAATCGGCACCAATACGCTGGTAATGTATGTGGGCTCGCTCAAGCACCTCTTCTCCAAGGAAGGCGCGACGTCGATTGGCGGTTTCGGGGCCATCGGCAATATGTTCCCCGAGCGCTGGAATTGGTTGTCCTTCTGGGAAATCACAGCCTTCCTGTCGGTGATTTTGGCATTCATGAACATCATTCCCATCCCGGCGTTGGACGGAGGACACGTAATGTTTGTGCTCTGGGAAATGGTTACCCGCCGCAAGCCCAGCGACAAATTCCTGGAGTACGCCCAGATGTGCGGCATGGCATTCCTGTTGGTGCTTCTCGTCTACGCCAACGGCATGGACTTAGTAAGATCGATATTCTAACAACTCCACTATGAGTTACCCAATAATACGATTAAAACGAGGCAAGGAAGGATCGGTCGACCGCTTCCACCCTTGGATCTTCTCGGGTGCCATCGAGCCGGTGAAAGAGCCGATTGAGGAGGGCGAGATCGTCACCATCCTCAGCCACGATGGCCGCGTGATCGGCACGGGCCATTACCAGATCGGCTCGATTGTGGTGCGTGTTCTCGACTTTAGCGACACCCCGATCGACGCCGAGTTTTTCCGCTCACGCCTGCAGCAAGCCCTGCGCATGCGTCAAGCCCTGGGACTGATACGTCCCGACAACGACACCTTCCGACTGGTGCACGGCGAAGGCGATTACCTGCCCGGACTGGTGGTGGACATCTACGGCGACACGGCCGTGATGCAAGCCCACTCCCCCGGCATGCATTTCGCTCGTGATATCATCGCCCAGGAGCTGGTAGACCTCGACATTGCCAAAAACGTTTATTACAAATCGGAAACCACCCTGCCCTACAAAGCTCACCTCGACCCCGTCAACGACTACATAATCGGTGGCGGCAACCCCGGGCAGAACATCGCTCTTGAGAACGGCCTGCGATTCCACGTCGACTGGCTGCGCGGTCAAAAGACCGGCTTTTTCATCGACCAGCGCGACAACCGCGAGCTGCTCCGCCGCTATTCGCTTGGACGCAAGGTGCTTAATATGTTCTGTTACACCGGTGGTTTCTCGGTTTACGCCCTCGCCGGTGGCGCCGAGAAGGTGGTTTCGGTTGACTCCTCGGAGCGCGCCATCCAGCTCACCACTGAAAACTGTAAACTGAACACTGAAAACTGTTCACTGAACACTGAAAACCACTCCGCCGAGGCTATCGACGCATTCAAGTACTTGGACAAGATGGAGCAGGGCGAATTCGACCTCATCGTGCTCGACCCGCCAGCGTTCGCCAAGCACCGCTCGGCTATCCCCAACGCCACCCGCGGCTACCAGCGACTCAACGCGGCCGCAATCGCCAAAATCGCCCCCGGTGGCATCCTGTTCACCTTCTCCTGCTCCCAAGCTATCAGCCGCGAGCAGTTCCGATTGGCAGTATTCTCGGCCGCGGCCCAAACGCGTCGCCGCGTGAGGATTCTTCACCAATTGACCCAACCCGCCGACCATCCAATCAACATCTACCACCCCGAAGGCGAGTACCTAAAGGGCTTGGTATTATACATTGAATAACGATTCAACTATCTCATCCACAATGAAATACTTCACAGCATCACTTATCGCTATGGCTCTCACCGCTACCACCGCGCAAGGCGCCGATAAATTCAACTACGTGGTCGACCGTTTCGCCGACATCGAAATATTACGCTACCAAGTGCCTGGTTTTGAGGATCTTTCCCTCAACCAAAAGACGCTTATCTACTACCTCACCGAGGCCGCCCTGCAAGGCCGCGACATCCTGTGGGACCAAAACGGCAAGTACAACCTCGAGATCCGCCGCCTGATGGAGGGCGTTTACACCAACTACAAGGGTGACAAGAACGATCCCCAGTACCTCGCCCTTGAGCGCTACCTCAAGCAGATATGGATGGGCAACGGCATCCATCACCATTACTCGCAGGACAAATTCATCCCCGGATTCACCCCCGCATGGCTGATCCAGCAACTCGGTTACACCCCCTCCAACGAACTCCTGGGCATCATCTTCGAGCCCAACATCATGCCAAAGCGCGTCAACCAGGCCGAGGGCGAGGACCTGATACTCACGTCGGCCAACAACCTCTACGAGGGCGTCACCCAGCAAGAGGTCGAGGATTATTACAACGCCCTTAAGGACCCCAACGACGCCACCCCCATCTCCTACGGCCTAAATGCCAAGGTAGTGAAAAAGGACGGCCAAGTAGTCGAGGAAGTGTACAAGGTAGGTGGCCTTTACTCCGACGCTATCACCCGCATCGTGAAGAACCTGCACAAGGCCATCCCCTACGCCGAAAACGACAAGCAGCGCCAAGTCATCAAAGAGCTCATCCGCTTTTACTCCACGGGCGATCTGAAGGCTTTCGACGACTACTCCATCCTGTGGGTTGAGGACCTCGACTCGCAAGTCGACTTCATCAACGGTTTCATCGAGAGCTACGGAGATCCCCTGGGCATGACCGGCTCATGGGAGTCGATTGTCAACTATAAAAACCAGGAGGCTTCCCATCGCACCGAGGTGATCTCGGAGAACGCGCAATGGTTTGAGGACCGCTCGCCAGTCGATCCCCGTTTTCGCAAGCCTCAGGTGAAGGGCGTGTCGGCCAAGGTGATCAACGCCGCTATACTCGCGGGTGATTCCTACCCGGCCACCCCGATCGGCATCAACCTGCCCAACGCCAACTGGATTCGCGCCGCCCACGGCTCCAAGTCGGTAACCATTGAGAATATCACCCAAGCCTACGATGAGGCATCCCACGGCAACGGATTCAACGAGGAATTCGTCATCGACCAGCCCACGCGCGACCTCATGGACAAGTACCTGTTCATCACCGACAACCTTCACACCGACCTCCACGAGTGCCTCGGCCACGGTTCCGGGCAATTGCTTCCCGGAGTTGACCCCGACGCCCTCAAGGCCCACGGCTCAACCCTTGAGGAGACTCGCGCCGACCTCTTCGCCCTCTATTACCTGGCCGACCCCAAATTGCTCGAACTGGGACTACTCGACAACCCCGAGGCTTACAAGGCCGAGTACTATAAATATATGCTCAACGGATTGATGACCCAGCTGATGCGCATCGAGCCGGGTAAGGACATCGAGGAGGCACATATGCGCAACCGCGCCCTGATCGCCCGCTGGGCTTACGAGAAAGGGCAGCCCAACCACGTTGTTGAGATGGTGAAAAAGGACGGCAAGACATTCATCCAGATCAACGACTACCCAGCCCTGCGCCAACTCTTCGGCGACCTGCTGCGCGAGATTCAGCGCATCAAGAGCGAGGGCGATTACGAGGCCGGCCGCGACTTGGTTGAGACCTACGCCGTTAAGGTCGACCCGGCGCTCCATCAGGAAGTGCTGCAGCGCTACGCCAAGCTCAACATCGCGCCTTACAAAGGCTTTGTCAACCCCGTTTACACCCCCGTGCTCGATGCCGACGGCAAAATTATCGACATCACCATCGACTATTCGGAAGATTACATCAACCAGCATCTCCGCTACAGCCGCGACTACTCTCCCCTCACCCGCTAAAGATTTAAAGATTTAAGGATTTAGAATTTAATGTTTTAAAGATTTAATGATTTAAATCCCTAAATTAAAGCCTCGCTTATGGTATTAGATAGCTCCTTGGCCTCATTTGGCCGATATTGCATGTTCATGCGGCGCGTGTTCGCAATCCCCGACAAATGGGGGATTTTCCTGCGACGCACCGTGCAAGAGATAATCAAGCTGGGTGTCGACTCCATCCCGCTGGTGATTGTTATCTCTATCTTTATCGGCGCCGTGATCGCCATCCAGATGCAGTTGAACATCTCCTCGCCGCTGATCCCGGCCTACTCCGTGGGCCTGGCCACCCGCGACATCGTGCTCCTGGAGTTCTCCAACTCCATCCTGTGCCTAATCCTTGCCGGCAAAGTGGGCAGTAACATCGCCTCGGAAATCGGCACGATGAGGGTCACCGAGCAGATCGACGCTCTGGAGATCATGGGTGTCAACTCGGCCAATTACCTTGTGCTACCCAAGATCGTGGCATTCCTTATCTTCATGCCCGTGCTCGTGGTGTTCTGTATCACCACCGCCCTCTTTGGAGGCTACTTTGTGGCGCTGTTCACCGATATCATCACCGTGTCGCGCTACGTCTACGGCCTTCAGGCATTGTTCCAGGAATGGTACGTATGGTACGGCTTGATCAAGTCGCTGTTCTTCGCATTCATCATCTCTTCGGTGGCCGCCTATTTCGGCTACTACGTGAAGGGTGGCGCGCTCGACGTGGGCAAGCAGAGCACCAACGCCGTGGTGTCGTCGTCGATCCTCATTCTGCTCTTTGACGTGTTGCTAACCAAACTCCTACTCCAATGATCGAGGTAAAAAACGTAACGAAATCATTTGACGGCAAGACGATTCTCCACGGAATCGACGCCACGTTCTATACGGGTAAAACCAACCTGATCATCGGCCAAAGCGGCTCCGGAAAAACCGTGCTGATGAAGTCGTTGGTGGGCCTTGTACGCCCCGAGGAGGGCGAGATCCTTTACGACGGCCGCGACCTGCTGAAGATGAACAACGATCAAGTCAAGGAGCTACGTAAGGAGATTGGCATGTTGTTCCAGGGATCGGCGCTCTTCGACTCCGAAACCGTGCTCGGCAACGTGATGTTTCCCCTGATCATGTTCACCAAGATGAGCCAGGGGGAGATGCGCGACCGCGCGCTGTTCTGCCTCGAGCGTGTCAACCTTAAGGGAGCCGACTCCAAGTATCCCTCGGAAATCTCGGGTGGTATGCAGAAACGCGTCGCCATCGCCCGCGCCATCGCTCTCAACCCCAAGTATCTCTTCTGCGACGAGCCCAACTCGGGTCTCGACCCCAAGACCTCGATCGTGATCGACGAGCTACTGAGCGACATCACCCACGAGTACAACATCACCACAATCATCAACACCCACGACATGAACTCGGTGCTCGGAATCGGCGAGAACATCATATTCATCCGCAAGGGATACCGCGAGTGGGTGGGCGACAAGGACAAGATTTACACCACCGCCAACGAGGCCCTGACGGAATTCGTGTTCGCCACCGACCTTTTCCAAAAGGTGAAAGATTACATCTCAGAATCGGCCCACCGCTAACCGCCAGCCCGGCTCGCGCTCTTTCATCCTTGCCTCCTTTATTTAAAGGATGAAAGGAATAAAAGGTAAAGCTTGAAAAATGAGGAGATTACTGCAATTTACCCTGGTGGCCATTACGGCCGCGTTGATGTGGGCGTGCTCCACCACCAAGCACGTCCCTCAGGGGGAATATCTTCTCGACAAGGTGAGCATCAAGGTGGAGGACACGCACGACGTCTCCCCCTCCGAGCTATATTATTACCTGCGTCAAACGCCCAACCACAAGGTGCTCGGTTGCCTCAAGCTCCAGCTGATGACCTACAGCCTTTCGGGCAAGGACTCCACCAACTGGTTCAACAAGTGGATGCGCAAGCTGGGCAAGCCCCCGGTGATTTACGACGAGGAGCTTACCGTAGGTTCGGCCGAACAATTGGAACGGGCCATGGTCAACCGCGGCTACATGGACGCCCAGGTTATATGGGACACGATCGCCCATCCCGAAAAGAAAAAGATGGAAGTGGTGTACACCGTCAAGGCCGGCCAGCCCCACAGCATCACCGAAATCACCTACGACATCCCCGACCGCCGCATCGACTCGATCGTCCACGCCAACCTACGCCATTACGACCTACCCAAGGGACAATCATTCGACCGCACGCGCCTCGACGACCTGCGAGGACAGATCACCGAGACCCTCCGCAACGCCGGCTACTACTCTTTCTCCAAAGAAAATATCACCTTCATCGCCGACACTCTCCCCGGCGACAAAAACGTGGAGCTTACCCTTGTCGTCCATCCCCCCAAGGACGAGGTCGACAAAGCCGCCGCGACCGACTCGGTGATGTATCGCCGCTATTACATCCGGGAAATCACCTACTACGTAGACACCGAGCCGGGTGAACGCGCCGACACCGTGCATTACGGCCACGTCAACATCCTATACGGATCCGACCATTACCTCAACCCCAAGACGCTCGACGACAACTGCTACCTGTTCCCCGGCCAGCTCTACCGCACCGTCTACGTCAATCGCACTTACGAAGCTCTGGGGCGTCTGGGCATTCTGCGCTCGGTCAATATCGAGCTGACCAATGTGGGCGCAATCGGCGACCGCGAGCTTCTCGACGTGTCCATCATCCTCTCGCGCAACAAAAAGCAGGGCATCACATTTGAGGTCGAGGGTACCAACTCGGAGGGCGACCTCGGATTCGGCGTGGGTCTCACCTACCAGCACCGCAACCTTGCCCACGGCTCGGAGTTGCTCACCACCAAGCTCCGAACCAACTACGAGAGCCTATCGGGCAACGTCGACGGCCTCTTGCACGACCGCTACTCGGAATACGCCGCCGAGGTGGGTATCACCTTCCCCAAATTCAAGGCACCGTTCCTCTCACGCGAGTTCAAGCGCTCCCTCCGGGCCTCTACCGAGTTTGCGCTTTCGTTCAACTACCAGGAGCGACCCGAGTATACCCGCATCATCGCCGGCGCCGCGTGGAAATACCGCTGGAACAACCGCTTCAACACCACGCGCCGCACGTTCGACCTCATCGACGTCAACTACGTGTTCCTCCCCCACTCCACCATCAACTTCATCGACGAGGTGGCGCCTCAGAATCCTCTGCTCCGTTACTCCTACGAGGACCACTTCATCATGCGCATGGGCTACTCCTATTACCACACCAACCGTCGGCCGCCCTCGTCACTGGGCACCTACGCTTGGCAACGCAACATCTCCACCCTGCGCGCCACCATCTCCACCGCCGGCAACCTGCTCTACGCCCTGTCATGGGCGTTGAATCAAAAGCGCGAGGATGGCGCCTACAAGATTTTCGGCATCCAGTACGCGCAGTACGCCAAGGGCGAATTCGAGTACACGTGGACGCATAATATCGACCGTCGCCAGTCGTTCGCCCTACATGGCGAGGCGGGCATCGTGGTGCCCTACGGCAACTCGAGGATGGTGCCGTTCGAGAAACGTTTCTACGGCGGTGGCGCCAACGGCGTGCGCGGCTGGAACGTGCGCGCCCTCGGTCCGGGCAGCTACGACGCGCGCAACACCGCCTCGGCCTTTATCCACCAGTGCGGCGACATCCAATTGGAGATGAGCGCCGAGTACCGCATGAAGCTCTTCTGGGTGCTCGAGGCCGGACTCTTTGTCGACGCCGGCAACATCTGGACAATACACAACTATGAATCACAACCCGGCGGTTTCTTCCGCTTCAACGAGTTTTACAAGCAGATCGCCGCGGCCTACGGCGTAGGCCTGCGCTTCGACTTCACCTACTTCTTGCTCCGTCTCGACCTAGGCATGAAGGCTCACAATCCCGCCAAAGGCCAAGAGCCTTGGCCACTAATCCACCCCCGCTGGGGCCGCGACGCCACTATCCACTTCGCCGTAGGCTACCCCTTCTAAAGTATTAGTTATTAGTGATTAGTGATTAAGTATAATAGCCAACATGAAGAAATTAGCTGGAACCATAATATATAAAATGGTAAAAGAATGAAACCAAGCATTTTACGAGAAAAAGGCACCAAATTCGGGCTGCGCATCGTGCGCGGTCATGCTTGGCTTCAAGAAAATCGAAAAGAGCATATTATCTCTAGACAACTTTTACGTTCAGGCACAAGCATTGGAGCAAACATTACCGAGGCCTTCTTTGCCGAAAGCACTCGAGATTTTATTCATAAATTAGGAATCGCTCAAAAAGAATGTGGAGAAACTCTATATTGGCTGGAATTGCTCCATAATGGAGGATACTTTGATTTTAATCTCTACTCAAGTCTCCAAAAAGACGCAGAAGAATTAATGAAACTCCTAACGGCATCAATAACAACAGCCAAAAAGAATCTCCAGAAACCCTAACCCCTGGCTGGATAACACCATGGCTGGATAACGCCATGGCTGGACAACACCATGGCTGGCCAACGCCATGTCGGGTATCATACTTAATAACTAATCACTAATCACTATTATGATAATCTTCGATTTAGACGGAACGCTACTTAATACGATAGAAGACTTGGGCACCGCAACCAACTATGCGCTGGAAAGGATGGGGTGGCCCCCCCATGAGCTCTCCTCCTATCCATTTTATGTGGGTAACGGCGTGAGGCGACTGATGGAACGAGCAATGCCCGACGACAAACGCTCAAAGGAAAACGTCGACACCCTGCTGCGACATTTCCGCGAGTATTACGACGTGCACTGCTGCGACAACACGCGCCCCTATACCGGCATCCCCGAACTGCTCGACCAGCTCGTCGCTCGCGGCCAACAGCTTGCCGTCGCCTCCAACAAGTACCAGCGCGCCACCTCCCACCTAATCCAGCACTTCTTCCCCAACATCCCCTGGGCCGCAATCGAGGGCCAGAAAGAGGGCGTGCCCGTCAAGCCCGACCCCTCGATCGTGTTCGCGATCCTCGGCCAGTGCCCCACGCCCAAGGCCGACGTGCTCTACGTGGGCGACTCGGGGGTCGACATGGAGACGGCGCGCCGGGCGTGCGTCACATCCATCGGCGCCACCTGGGGCTTCCGGCCCGTCAAGGAGCTGCGCGAATCTCTGGCCAACCACATCATCTCGCGCCCCGAGGAGCTCCTCAACCTCCTCCCATAGCAGGCCGGGCCGACGTTCGGCTGCCCATCCCAGGCGAGTGCTAATGAAGGCCGTCCAAGAGCCGTCCCGCCAACGCTGCGCAAGAAAAGCGCCATCCACCTTGCAGTGAATGGCGCTATCTTTTTTACCTTGAATATCTTCTCATGGAGGCGATTACTCGCTTGCCTTCACGTCCTTGGGAGCCTTGTCGCACTTGGGACCTTTTTGACCCTTCTGGCCCTTGCCAGGAGCGCCGTTGAAGTTGCCGCGGGGACCACCCTGGGGCTGGCCTGCAGGCTGCTCAACAACGATGTTCTCCAGGAACATCACATACTGGTCGGGGGTCAAGATGCCCTGTACCTGCTTCAGGTAGTCGCGCTTGGCCTGCTTGCGGTCTACGCGAGCGATAGAGTCCTTCTGCTGCTTCTGAGCCTTCATCTCCTCGCGCTTAGCCTGGCGGTCGGCCTTGAGGGCGTCGAGCTTGGTTTGCTGGTCGGCGGTGAGAGTGATGCCCTCGAAGGGGTTGGGGCACTGGCCCTTCTGCTTGTCGCACTTGGGGCCTTTCTTATCGCATTGGCCTTTGCCGTCACACTTCTTGTCCTTGGTCGAGTCGGTGGTTTGAGCGAAAGCGTTCATGCCTACCATGGAAGCGATGGCCACAGCCATAATCATCAATTTCTTCTTCATTGTAATTTCGTTTTTAAAAGTTTTGTTGCGTTTTTTGTTGTTGTTTGATATTAAGACAAACAACTTGGTTAAAGGTTTATTTATCAGACTATTGAAATAACCTACTTTAACAACGCCGTTAATTTTGGTTACCTTAACACCCGCTCCACCCAGCATTTGCGCCCATTCGCTGTTAAAATCTCGCGGGATAACCCATCGGCTTGCCCAAAGCCGCAAAGCAAATTGGCGAATGAATTTTTAACCACGAAAAACACGAAAAACACAAATCCTTGGAAGGAAAATGGGTCGCAAGCTCCCAAAAACATTAACCATCCGGATGGTTTAGTGTTATTAAGCGAGTTTACGAGCCTAAATTTTGAGATGACACAGGCGTGTTTGTGTCCTTTTGTGTTTTTCGTGGTTAAAATTTTTTCAGACAAAAGTTACTGGCTATAGGTACACAAAAAGTCCCGCCGAGCATCAGCCCAACGGGACAATTAGACTGTTATGTCTTCTTAAGGAAGCCCCGTTTCGGTGGTTAGGGGGTCTTTAGATTGTGCCTAGTACACCACCTTAGTGACGGTGGATCCTTGGCGGACGATGTAGATCTGGCCGGGGACGGGGGAGGCGACGCGCTGGCCCTGGAGGTTGTAGTACTCCTTCTCGGCGTCGAGGGCGCTGTCGGCGGCGTCAACAGCCACCTCGTCGATGCCCGTGAGGTCGTCGAACGCCAGACGATACGAAGCGGCGGCCACGCCCGTGCTCGACGACGTCGTCAACTGCGTCAAATCCAAGTACGCGCGGTTAGGCGTCAATTCCTTAGCCGAGCCATCGCTGTTTGCCGACAACTTGAAGAACCCAAGCTGCCCGCTAGCGTTAGCGCCAAACACTCTCATCTTATCACCATCATACTTAGCGCGACCCGAGTAATCATTTGCGCTATAAAGGCCATATTCACCCTTGAGGAGATTATTATCAATCTGGATTGAAGCCAAGCGGCTGTCGGTAGGCTCCAAGGGAATCAAGCGGTTGGTAGCCACATGGGTGGTCTTACACTTCAAGAGCACCGGAGTAGCGGCGGGAACGATGCCATCCTCAAGCTTCTTGATAATGATGTAATTTACGCCACCCACTTCTTGTGTAGAAGAAACTACATAAGCCTCAACGCCATCCTCCTCGTAGCATTCGTAGGGGAATGCGGTGTACATAGTAGTCCAGTAACCTCCATCGTAATACATCGACTCATCAGGATATGCGCCAAAATAGTTTTGGTCGATATGCTCTACGTCCACTGGCTGCACATCAAAATCACCAGCTGTCATATAACTAGAGTTGGTCGGTTTGTCAGTTGTAAACCATAGATGTCTACTATATGTGATTTGTAAGGAGAAATCATAACCTATAGAATATATTAGGACATAATACCCAGGGGTATTTGCTGTGTACACCTTAAACTTTCGTTCACCACAAATTTTATAACTTGACACACCTTGGGCATCAGCCATTACATCCGATGCCACTTGCACGCGGCTTTCATTAGAATACAAATTCTCTGTTTTTGCAGTGCCTGTCAAGTAAAAAATACATCCAGGGTCGCCAAACACGGCTTCGGTTTTGGCATAAGCATCCTTTTTAGTAACATTGCCCCAATTTGCATCTTGGTTGAACTCTAAAGCACCATCCAATGCCCTTTCTT
Source organism: Bacteroidales bacterium (assembly GCA_020859755.1). Taxonomy (GTDB): domain Bacteria; phylum Bacteroidota; class Bacteroidia; order Bacteroidales; family Muribaculaceae; genus JAJPXC01. The sequence continues at coordinate 22,395 of JAJBVP010000198.1, forward strand.
TACTAATGCCTACTTCAAAATCGCCAGTAAGACATAAGAAATGTCTAATGTTGCTAGCAAAGAAGGGGGTTTCTAAACGATAATATCCGTATATGTTACCCGAATCATCCACCTTTACAACCTGTTCGCGCTCAAAGACTGCTGTGAGAGTTTCTACTTTTGACACAGTATATGAGAATGATAACTGATCCGAAACCAAATCACCATCTTCGTTATACCAGCCTTTGAATGATATCGATTTGCTGGCTTTGGTGGTTGTACTAAACTCGCTCGATCCTGTCGGTTTTATTATGGTTGCTGTCAACGTTACCTGATCACCCTCGCCATTAACGGTGGGGCTCACAGAAGCCGAGCCCAGTGTTGTGTCATCACTTTGAACAGTTACATAGGAGGGTTCAAAATTGGCGCTGTAAGTCGCGGTGGTAGGCGAGTTTTTTGAACCTGATGCTGTGACTGAAATAGTACGGGGATTAGCAGTACTATTATTATCGCTCCAACCAGTAAAGGCATAACCATCAGCTGGTTTAGCAAACAAATAATAAGTATGAGTATCACTATCTCCAGTAGTGGTAGAGTAATTAGATGCAGTAGATTCACTTGAATATGCTGAATCTTCTGGAGTTTCGGAGCTTGTTGAAACATAAACTTTTCCTTCTCCTGATGCAACTGTAGTAGTCACCTGGGAATAATAGGTTCCTCCTGCAAGACAAGGAAATCCCATTACGATGGCTATTGTGCAGAACAGGAATTTTAGTGTGTTGATTGGTTTCATATTGGGTTATTGTTTTTATTTTCTTAGATAATGAGTGAGCACTCTGATTGATATCGCAAGGGAGAGAAGCGAACTCCAGCGGTCGGCTTGGGCGGTCCAGATCGGTGCGATCACGAATACCAGGCAGGCGTAACCGTAGACGATGAAGAACCATCGGGTAAAAGCCTCGTGACGCTTGGCGCACAGCCATACAACGGCGGGAAACACGTTGAACGGAATGAACAACCAACTCCAGCCCGAACTGATGCTCGCGGGGATAATCGCTATGAGTATCAACGTGATGGCAAGCAGGGTTTCAAGCGTCAATGCCATGAAGTCGCAAATCTTCACTTCCCACGGGAATTTCCCGTAAATCTCGGAGATCGACACCAGCAACGAAAGCACCAAAATCACTAACCTACATTATTCATATTCCGCGAGGATTTGCGCGTAGTTTCGCCATGCAC
>JAJBVP010000183.1 GCA_020859755.1 Bacteroidales bacterium
GCCGGGGGTAAGACGCTTAAACAGTCATACGCAGACATAATACAGCGGCAAAGCAAACAGGCCACACGGCCGTCAAAGGTAAAAAAAGAAGAGCGCAGCCCGGAGCAGATAGCGGCCGATATCCTGGACGCGCTGCATAAGTGAGGTGAGGATAAGTGGCAGACGTTTTTTCCGTTACGGCAAGCCTAACCATGGACACAAGCGACTACGAAAAGTCGCTCAATAGCGCGTCTCAAAAAACGTCAGTTATGGACATTGCTCTTGGTAACCTCGCGGCGCAAGGAATTAGCAAGAGCGTCAATGGGTTAAAAAACCTTGTCAGTGGTGCCATCGAGACTGGCATGGCCTTTGATAGCTCCATGTCCCAGGTTGCGGCCACGATGGGCGTAACTGTGGATGAAATACAAGAGCTACGCGACTTTGCGCAGGAAATGGGCAGCACTACAGCGTTCAGCGCAACTGAAGCGGCCGATGCGCTGAACTACATGGCGCTTGCTGGCTATGATGCCAATACCAGCATGGAAATGCTGCCAAACGTCCTAAACCTAGCAGCAGCGGGCGGCATGGAACTGGCGGCGGCATCAGACATGGTGACCGATACGCAAACGGCGCTTGGACTGAGCCTTGAGGAAACGAACGCGCTGGTTGATCAGATGGCTAAGACCGCGTCCAGCAGCAATACCAGCGTGTCGCAGCTGGGCGACGCCTTGCTTACTGTGGGCGGCACGGCTAAAGAATTGCCGGGCGGCATCAACGAGATGAACGCTGTCTTGGGAGTTCTCGCAGATAACGGAATCAAAGGCAGCGAAGCCGGAACACACCTGCGCAATATGATTTTGAGCCTGGAAGCTCCAACCGACACTGCGGCCGCAGCCCTGAACGACCTTGGCGTATCGGTGTTTGATGCCCAGGGCGATATGCGCTCACTGCAGGATATCATGTCCGAGTTAAACGTCTCCATGGAGGACATGACAGCAGGGGAAAAGACCGAAATAATCTCCACCATCTTCAATAAGACCGATATAGCGTCCGTCAACGCTTTGCTTGCAACGACAGAAGAGCGCTGGGATGAATTGGGAACGGCTATCGAAGACAGCACCGGAGCCGCTCAACAGATGGCGGATACACAGCTAGATAACCTTTCCGGCGATGTGACTATCCTTAAAAGCGCTTGGGAGGGTCTACAGATTGCCCTGAGCGACCTCGCGTCTGGTACCATGAGAGATATCGTCCAGCAGGTGACCGAGCTTGTAGGGGGGCTGACTGGGCTTATCAATGGCACAGTGAGCGCCGCCGAGTTCACCGAGATTTTATCAGACACGTTGTCCACGCTCTTAGGTACCGTGATTGACGTTCTGGTAGAGGGCATTCCAGTTTTGATAGAGGGAGCGACTATCCTTTTTACCGCCATATTGGAAGCATTGCCACCAATCATCGTACAGCTTGCAGAAGCGCTGCCGGAACTGATTGACACGGTGGTGACCACGCTGCTAGACAACTTGCCAACACTCTTGGATGCCGCAGTAACTTTCTTTTTGGCAATCGTTGACAGCATTCCGACGATTATTGACGCTTTGGTAGCGGCACTCCCGATGGTTATCGATTCAATCGTGTCATTCTTTACGAGCGAGGGCGGCATCGCAAAGTTAATGAACGCAAACATTCAGCTCTTCATGGGGCTTGTACAAGCTATCCCAACAATTGTCGTCAATCTAGTAGCCGCTCTGCCCGAAATCCTGGCGGCTATCGTGTCCACGCTTGCGGAGTGGGTAGGCGATATTTTTAACAGCGCGCTAGAGATCGGCGGGGCTATCATAGACGGGATTAAACAAGGAATCACGAATCTGTGGAGTTCCTTTACCTCGTTCATCAGTGACACGTTCAATGGCATTGTTGACTCAGTGAAGGGATTCTTTGGCATCAGCTCTCCTTCGACCGTGTTCGCTGAAATCGGAGAAAACATGATTGAGGGCATGGAAGGGGGAATCAGCAACGAAGCAGGCGCGCTCGAAGCACAGACGCAGGCGAGCACAAGCGGTGTGGTCTCAGCCGCGAATACCGCGTTGGCCGCCTTGCCGGGTTCCTACACGGGCGCAGCCAACGCCGCTAGCGCCGCGCTAACCAGCTTCATGGCTTCTTCCGTCACCCCGGAACAACAGGCGAACGTTAAGGCACTTGTTGAAGCACTCGGTAAAACTGCCGAAGAGACAATCCTTGCCGAGAACTCGTCCGGGGTGGGCTTCTTTGCCACCGGTGTCGCGGCTGGGCAAGGGTTTATCGATGGTCTCGAGAGCAAGCGCAGCGCAATCATGGCGCTTGCTAGAGAAATCGCGGATGAGGTGCGCCGCACGATTGAGGACGCCCTCGACATCCACTCCCCGTCTGGGGTGTTTCGCGACATCGGCATGAACACCGCTGAAGGGCTGGCGCTTGGCATCGAAGAAGGAGCGGCGGCCTACCTACCGGGCGCGATGGAGGATATGCTAAGCGAGGTCGGATACAGCGACAGCGCCATTGGTAGCCTGGAATCTACCTACGGTAATATGACTGCCGCTACCATCAACGCAACAAATTCCAACAACTCGCAGCCGCGCACGTTGCGCACAGTAATCCAGCTGGGCGGGGCAACGGTAGGCGAGCAGATTTATAAACTCTACAATGACCGGCTCGAGGTCATTGGCCAGGGGAGCCTTGCATGATTGGAGGTGACGTGCCTTGGCTTTTGTTTTTTCGGTAGACGGCGAAGACTTTTCCAGTGCCATCAACCGCTACAGTTTCACGGTGGGGTATGAGATTCGAGAGGGAACCAACAGCGGCACCACGCTGGACGGTGCAAATGTTACGGACGTGCTTGCGCGCAAGGTGGTTATTACCGCAACCACGAACCCGCTCGATAACTCCAAGGCGACTGAGCTGATAAACGCGCTCAATCAAAATTACGTCAGCGTCGCCTACAGTTCCCCCGCTTCCATAGACGGCGAAGCAGACAGCGGTTACTTCCTACCCGAGGTGACGGGGTTTAGGGCCGCCATCTACAGGGAAAGCACCATTCTCTGGGAAGACGGCGCAAATATCACGCTAACGGAGGTGTGAGGCAGTGATTGAAATTCGGGCAGCTGGAAGCCACACGGATTGGAAGAGTTTGTACCCCGAAGAGGAGGCCGTAGCCGATGAGGGGGGCGAGGCCGTAACCTTCACGGACGGCACCGATGAACAAGGCGGTGAAATCGTCGACTGCACTGTTGAGTTGTTTAGCTTTGTGCGACTCGATGAGCTTGCATACGATACCGCTGAGTTTACCCTGCAAACCAAGGTAATTAAGCGTGAAACGGGCGAAGACGGTAACGTTGCCTTTGCCGAGATCGACAGGGAAGACGATATCCGCAAGCTCAAAGAGAACGGCTATAGATGTGTGCGAATCTACTACAAGAGCGAACACCATATCAGCGATTGGGAGGGGTATGTCGGCCCCGCGTTTTACGTTAGAGAGGTGGCCAAACTGAGCGACCGCGAGTACCGCGTGTCCTGCGTATCGGAGCTAGGCACGGTAGCAAACGGGGCACATCGCGGCGGGCTGTACAACAGTGATGATGGTGGCACTTCCGGCAGCACGTTAATAAAGGAAATCCTGCCGGATGCGGACGTCACCAGCACTGCGCCTGAGGTTGACGGCTGGTTGCCGTATGACACGAACAGGAACAACCTGAAGCGCATCTTACAAGCGTTGCTTCTGCGCTCCGCTTATGACGAAAAAACGGGGGCACCTAAGTTCGAGTGGTATAGCAACTCAACGAAAAGCATTGCCCGGACAAAGACCTTTACTGGCTGGAATGTGGAGGAACCAACCACGACGAAGCAGGTGACCGGCAAGGTTTTTGAGCTTGGTACCGCAAACTGCGCATCCAGCGTCTATAGTGGCTCGCTATCGAGCGATAACTACGAAACGATTGTGTTCAGCAGGCCTGTGCTCCCGAGTTCGGTAAGCAATTCTTCCGCTACGAATGCCACAATCAACAATACCGCAAACGTCAACTGGTGCGAGGCAAAAGCGAACACTTCGGGAGCCAACGTCAGCATTAACGGCAATTACTACAATACCGGCACGCGGCTTGTAACTGCGGAAACGCCGGAAAGCGAAACCACCACTGGCGAGACCGAGGAGGTCGAGCTTGAGGAAAATGGCCTGTTGCGGCACGCTCAAGCCGCCGCTGAATACGTTAGCTTCTACAGCGAGGTGGCGAATAGCGGCGTGGCCACGCTGGACTACATCTACGAGGGGGAGAAGCCGGGCGATTGCGTGAGCTTGGCCATGACTGAGCGCGGCACGATTGACAAAATAACTGTTTCTCTTACCAGCATCGCGCGCGCGTCCATGAGCGTAATTGACGGGTACATTCCATTCAGCGGCGAGTACGACAATATGGCAATCGTGACCACAAGCAACAACAATTACCAGATAAGTAACGCAAACCAAAACCGTGTGAAGGCACTTGCGTTCCATGGCGGCGGCGGCGGCGGCGGAGGAGACTTTTCTTTTTTTGAAAACGCGCTCACCCCGACTTGTACGGGCGCATACGACGGGCAAGGAGGTGTGGCGGGTTCCGGGGGCAGTAGCGGCGGGTACACGGAGTACCTTTATACTCTCAATAGTAGCGCCGCTACTCTTAACATCGCGCTTGGAAATGGCGGAAATGGCGGGAACGCCGGCTCCCACGGGAACAACGGCGAGAGTACGATTGTTGAGATGCCCTCCAGTTTCTGGCTCACTGTGACAGAAGCCAATGTAAATAATAGCGCAGCTCGGTCAATGTTCTTCTCCAACGGTAGGACTCACTATATGAGTTATCCTGGAACTGGCCCTGACCTTGCATTTGGAGGGTTAGCTGGGGTCGGTGTTGTTGGGAACGGACAGACTCGCTACTTCAGCTGTTCGTCCACCTCTCTTAGATGCACAGAAATCAATGCGCGAACGCGGTGGGATGCCCTGCGAATTGCCTATGTAGGGGGGAATGGCTTAATATATGCGAAAGGCGGCAACGGAGCGACGAGCTTGAGGTTGTTATCCGGCACTTCGGAGGGGATATACTGCTATGGGGGCGGCGGCGGCGGCGGCGGGTTAGGAGGAGCTGGAGCCAGTGGACAGGACGCTCCCAATGCCTTGTCGGCTTCTAAAAATTGCTATTCCACTGGCAGCGGCGGCAGCGGCGGGAACGGCGGCGGCGGCGGCGGCGGCGGAGGCTTTTTTTACTCAAGCAATCAGGCCAATTCCAAATCCCCCAGAACCTACTATTTAACCCCAGGGCTTGGTGGCAACGGCGGCAACGGGATTGGCGGCGGCGGGAACGGCGGCGGCGGCGGCAACGAAATGTCCCCCAGTGTGGGAGGCATTGGGGGAAGAGGGAACTCGGAGGGGTCAGGTGCATCAAATGCCGTTGCATACGGTGGTGGCGGCGGCGCTGGTGGCTCCGTCTTCAACGCTTCCATACGCAGGAATGCTAACTCCAACCTTTACTGGAATCCGCTCCTTTCCACCGG
>JAJBVP010000085.1 GCA_020859755.1 Bacteroidales bacterium
TAATCCTTAAATAGCTTTAATTTCCAGTCAAGCTATTTCAGGACGACACACACAGAGGATAGTTGGCTGTGGAGCCATCGGTGGCGGCGTTGGAGTGAACCGAAAGGTAGAAGTCGAAGTTGTTGCTCTCAACCTCTACCGACATTACTGAAAGGGAGCGGTTGCACACCTCGGCGTCGGCCGTCGAGTAGGGGTACGGGCCGTTCTTGGTGCGGGAGATGAACACGTTGTTGGTTAGGTTCATGCCGTAGCCCACCTGGTATTCGTTGTCGAACGACGACTCCAACGTCTTGTCGGTCTTCAAGCCGTAATCCTCCAAGCGGTGGTAAGTGGAGAGGAGTTTTTGAAGGTTGGTGTTGGTCTCGTAGAACGCGGTGGTGTCCGGGCAGTGGCCATCGGTGTTGGAGGTGTTGGGGTTGACGGTTGTCAACTCGCCGTTGACCTCGCGATGGATGCTCATTGGGCGGTCGTTGGAGCCCCAGGAGCCGTGGCCAGGGTTGAGGTATACGCGCAGCTCGTCGGCGGTCTTAGCCTGGAGCGAAAGCCCTGCGCAAAGCAGAGCAGCGGCCGATAATACTAAAATCTTTTTCATGCTACTCTGTGCTTTTAACGGGTTACATTAATAATATACATCTCGCCGGTGGGGGTGGTGAAACCGATCTTGTCGGCAGCCACCGAGGGGTACATGGCGATCACCGAAGCGTCGGTGAGCACCTGCTGCTGTCCCTGAAGGTTGGCGGCGATAATCGCTGAGGAGGTGAACACCTCGCCATTGTCGATGTCGTTCATGGCGACGATGGTGTTGTTGTCGAGCCAAGCGGGAGCGTGGAGCTGGCCGAAGGAGGCGAGCACGTTGCCCTGGAGGTCGCACACTTGGCAACCCTTGTTGACGTCGAAGTAAACCACCTTGGTGCCGTCGGGGCTAACCGAGGGCCACAGGTAGCTGCAGCGCTCCGAGCCGTTGGGGTCCAATTGGGTGGTCTTGCCATTGACCGTAAGCATCAGATGGCCGTAGGAGACGGAAGCGACGGGAGCCTGGGCGACCTTCTGGCCGTCGAGGGCGGTGGCTTTCACCTTCTTGTTGTTGACCACTTGCACCTGCTGTCCCTGCACGGCCACGCCGTTGAGGGTGCGGGTAGCTTTTTGGAGAGTTTTCTCAGTGCCGGTGGCCACGTCAACAGCCTTCACCTCCTTGTAACGCAGGTGTTTTTGGTTGTAGCTGGGCTGCTGGTAAACCACGGTCTTGGAGTCGGCGGTCCAGCGCAGGTCGTGCGTCAGGCCGTTCTGGGTGAGCTGACGGTGTGAGCCGTCGGCAAGGTTCACTACGCGGAGGGCGTCGCTGGTGTTGAGTGACACTACCGCCTGGGTGCCGTCTGGGCTGAGCACAGCCTGGTCGATCGACAACCCGTTGACGTTGACGCGCTCAATGGAGCCGACGTTCAGCACTTGTGCTGAAGCGGTTACTGCCATCGCGAGCATCAATGCCGGGAGCCAGAAATGTTTCATAAGCATTGTGTTTTAAATGGGTTTTTGTGTTGGTATTATGTTGTTAAGTAGATTCCTGAAAACGCCTTTCATGGGCTTGTGATGGCCTTTCATGGGGCTTTAAGGCTAACTTGGCGTAAAATTACGCAAAAGATTCCAAAAAATTATCTAATTAACAATTTAAAGCAAAAATTCAATTACGTTAACGCGCCCCTGACGTCCGCGCCAGCCTTGGCGGGCCGGCGTTCAACGGCCCATCCCAGGCGAAGGCTGCCGCGTGATGGCCGTCCAAGAGCCGGCCCCCCCAGGCTCCGCGTGAGGGCCGTCCAAGAGCCGGCCCGCCCAGGCTCCGCGTACGTTATAGGGAGTGGTAGAGCTTGTGGAGAGGAAGCCCCATCACATTGTAGTAGCTGCCGCGGATGGAGCGGATGGCGATGGCGCCGATCCATTCCTGGATTCCGTAGGCACCCGCCTTGTCTATCGGCCGATAGACAGTGACGTAATGGTCGATCTGCTCCGGCGTCAGTTCCCCAAACTCCACTTCGGTCGTCGCCGAGAACGACGTCTGCCCCTCGGCACGGGTGATCGTCACCCCGGTTACCACCGTGTGCACGCGCCCCGAGAGGGCGGCGAGCATACGGCGCGCGTCGTCGAGGTCGTGGGGCTTGCCCAGCACGCGCCCGTCGAGAATCACCACTGTATCGGCCGTGATGATCACATCCTCGGGCCGCATCGACTTGCGGTAGGCCTCGGCCTTCACCCGCGACAGGTACACCGGCACCTCCGCGGCCGGGAGCTCGGCCGGGTAGCTCTCGTCCACCTCAATCGTGGGAGCGATCTCAAAAGGTATATCCAGCATCGCCATCAACTCGCGACGCCGCGGTGAGGCGCTGGCCAGCAGCACCCGCTTCCCCTCCAAAGAATCCTTCAGTGCCATTACCAACCGAACGCTTTGGCCGACGACAGCCAGTGGCCGTTGACCCTCATCACTTGCTCAAGCACGTCGCGGGCAACGCCATAACCACCCACAACCGGACTGATGTACACCGACACTCCCTTGATCTCGGGAGCCGCGTCGGCAGGGCAGATGGGCAAACCCACCACCATCATCGCCTCGTAGTCGGGAATATCGTCACCCACGAACGCTACCTGGTCGGGACTCAACACCCGCTCCTCCATCCACTGGTTGAGTACGGGGAGTTTCATCGACGCCTTCAGATATATGTCATTGATTCCCAGCGCCTCGTAGCGCTTTCTGATCGATTCGGTGTTGCCGCCGGTGATGATGGCGATCTGATAGCCCTGCTTCACGGCCAGCTGGAGCGCGTAGCCGTCCTTGATGTTGGCCATGCGCTGGGGCACGCCCTCGTCGTTCATGGGGATAGTGGAGGGTGACAGTACGCCGTCGACATCGAAGACGATGCCGCGTATCTTGGTTAAGTCGTAGTCGATTCGGCTCATAGTTCAGGGTGATTGTATTGTGAGAGAATGTCGTTGGAAATCAGTTGGTAAATCTCTTTTTCGACGCCGTCGAGCGAGGCGAGGTGGCTCTCCAGGATGCGGCGGTCGCCGCGTCGGGCAGGTCCGGTCTGGCCCTCCACGGGGGAGATGGCCATCGCCTTGTCGAGCGTTTTTTGCAGCAGGGGGTGAAGCACGTCCAGGGGATACCCGGCCTTCTGGAGTATATCCTCAGCGTGAGCCCACAGCCTATTGGTGAAATTGCAGGCAAACACGGCGGCCACATGTAGCGCCCTTCGATGCTCGCTATCAGCCTCATACACGCGGGGGGAAAGGGCGAGGGCGAGAGCCTGCACCTGCTTGAACGCCTCTTCGTCACTGGCTTCGACAAAGAGGGGAATAGCATCCGCGGCAGCCTTGGCGGGCCGACGTTCGGCGCCCCTTACCGCCCAGGGCTCCGCGTGAGGGCCGTCCAAGAGCCGGGGCGCCCAGGGCTCCACGTGAGTTCTTGAAAACGTCTGGAGGGGGTAGAGGACGGCCGCGCGCTCCTTGCCGGCGAGGGCGGTTATAGGCACGCTCCCCGAGGTGTGGATCCACAGCCCGGCGGAGGCCGTGCGAGCCGCTATCCCGGCGATAGCGTCGTCGCTCGTGGAGATCAGGTAGATATCAGCCGGGGGAAGGGCATCCACAGTCGTCGCTTCCGCATCCTGCAGCTTGGCGGCCAGCGCTTGCGCATGCTCCAGCGTCCGCGAGGCGACAGCCACCACCCGGTAACCGGGCAGCGCATCGATTGCGGGAGCCATCCACCCGGCCACCGCCCCGGCCCCAATAACTATAACTTTGTTATTAGATTTTGTCCCCTCCATTTTAAATTAATTGACTGCGAATCTCACGAATGTCGGTGAGGAAAATTTCGCTTACGCGATGCGAATAATACGAATTCATCCGGATGCAAATTCGTGTAATTCGTAAAATTTGCAGTCAAGAATCCAATTAGTTGTAAATTTATCTTTGTGGTTAAAAGTTTTGTTTGTAGGTGCCGATGTGGACTTGCTCCCAAAGGAGTTTGGCGGTGTCCTGGGGCTTGCGGGTCTCGTCGGGGTGACCGATGGAGATGATGCACACCACAGGTAACGTCTCGGGGATTCCCAGCAGTTCCTGCACATACTCGTTGGCCGAAATACCGTCGGCGCGGTAACGGTCGCGCACCTGGATCCAGCAACTGCCCAGTCCCAACGCCGCGGCCTGCAACTGGATGCCGTAGGCGGCAATCGACGCGTCCTCGATCCAGGGGTCGGTTTTGGCCGGATCAACGGCCACGACGATGGCCAAGGGGGCGCGGGCGATCGGGCCGGCGCCATGCTCCTTGCACTCGCTCAGGCGCTCAAGCATCTCCTTGTCCTCAACGACCACGAATTGCCAAGGACGGCTGCTTTTGGACGTGGGCGACATCAGCGCGGCCTCCAGGATGAGCCGCACGTGCTCGGGGTCGATTGGCTCAGGGGTATAACGGCGTATGCTGCGGCGATTTACGAGCAGCTCATGAAAATCGTTCATATAGGTTTTGGTTTTTGGTTTTTTTATTTTCTACACACCCATGCTCCGGGGTATTTCCCGGCGAGGTCGCCGCGAAGGGGCTCTTGGGCTTGCGCCACGCTCTGGCCAGTGGCGGCGTAGACGCGGTAGCGTCCCTGGCTCTCCATGTAGCGGAGGGATTTGTCGGGATTATTGGCGAGGTATTTCTCGGCTTGCTCCTGCGAGGGGAGCGAGGCCACGATCAATCGGTAGGGATCGCTGTCGACCATGCGGCGTTCTGAGCCGCTGAGGGCAACGGCGTCGTTTTGGGCCGTCGAACGCCGGCCCCCCCAGGCTCCGCATGCGTTCTTGGATCGCTGAGTGGTGTCGGCGATGGCGAAGCCGTCGTTGGGGATGGCGATGGATAGCACGCCGGCCTCCTTGGGGGCGGAGGGCAGAAGCGAGGTGGCGCTGACAGTCTTGGGAGCGGTCACCTTGGGCATCGTGGCCACGGCGGCCATCTCGGGAGCCGAGCGGTCGACAATCACCGGAGTGGTAAGCAGCGCACCCAGGGCGAGCAGCACAGCCACCGAGGCGGCCACGCGCATGGCCCGACGTGCACCCTCGGTGAGTGTCCAGCGCTTGGGAGCGGGGAGGATGGCCTCCTGCTCGGCTTGCTCGCGACGGGCCTCGACGATGACGGGCGAGATAGCGGCGGGTACAAGGCCGTAGTACTGCGGGGCGATCAACGGCGACTGCATGGGCTCAAACTCGATGATGCCCTTCCCGCGCTCGCGGAACGAGCCCACGAAGGGCAGTGTGAACGTGCCGTCGGCCTGCAACTGGGCCTTCATGGCTGCCACTTGCTCGGCCACGCTTTGCGAGGCTTGGTCGTAGCTGATTGAGGCGGCACGGGCGATGGAGGTGGCCAACATGCCGTCGTTGTGGTCGATCTCGCGGTTGAAGCTTATGGCCCTCGACGGGGGCACGATTACCCCTTGGTCGCGCAGGATGCGGGCCGGGGTGTACTGGGCGACAAAAGCGCCGAAGCCCGGGACCACTACACAGTCGTGGCGGGCAATCAAAAAGCTTATATGGCGATCAATCGACTTCACCTTGCAAATTTAAGCAACATTTTTCATTCCGCAAAATTTTATCATCTTCCACTTGTCGCCTTTTCGTCCTTTCGTTTTCTCGGCGTCGTTTATTCGGGTAAGATATGCCCGGGTATCGAAAAGAGGGGAGCGGCCCATAGGCGGGTCGCTCCCCTTGTAGTATTGAGAGTGTTATCGGGGTTACTTCACGAGGATCTTGGTGGCGGTGTTGCCCTGGCGGCGGATCACGATCTGGCCGGCCTGAGGCTCGTTGACGCGGATGCCCTGGAGGTTGTAGTACTCAACGGGAGCGTTGGTGTCCTGGGTGTCAACCGATACGTTCTTCACGCCCGAGGGGTCGTCCTTCTGGCCGTAAACGCGGATTTGGAAGAGCTTCATGCCCCAACCCTTGTCGTAGGCTTTCTGGGTGTCGAGGGAGATGAACGAGCCGGGGATTGCGGTCAGGCCGTCTTCGTCGTAGAGGATGTGACGCTGGTTGTTGCCTGCGCCGCCGCCCTCGCCAATAACGTCGAAGTAGCGGGTGCCGTCCCAATCCTCATGGCTGATGCTCAGGGGCTCCCAGCCGCCGATGGGGTTCTGGGGATAGATGGCCACGCAGTAGTCGGTAGAGGAAGCGCCTTCCCAGTAGCACTCAACAGCCTCGATATAGTAGGTGTCGTCGAGGGTGAACTGCAGGGTGTGCTCCTGGTAGTCGGCTGAGTCGTCCGAGCAATCCCAGAAGAGATAGGTGCCCTCGTTCTCGTCGGTGGCGTTGGCGGCGTTCTCGCCGTCGGTTACGCCCTCAAGGCCGGCCACCAGGTTGTAGGACGACTCGGAGATGGGGCAGATGATGGTAACGGCAGCGGTGAGGTCGCCGAAGGAGGCGGTTACGTCGTAGCGGCCCTTCTCGGAAGCGACAGCCACACTGTTGATGATGGAGATGCCATCACCCGAGGGAACCAGGGTGCCCGAGGTGGCGGGGATATAGTAGCCAGCGGCGTCGGTGGCGATGAGGGTAAGCACGTTGCTTTGGCCTACCTTAACCACGGTGTTGGCGGCGGTGAGCTCAAGGGCTGCGGCCTCGCCGATGGTGGGGCGGGCCTGCTCCTGGCCTACGGTGACGTATGCCGAACGAATGTCAACCGAGCCTCCCGCGTAAGCCAGATAATGGGAGATGGCGATCTCGGCGCCTTCGGTCTGCTCGCCAAGGCTTACGGAATATACATTGTTCTCACCGGCCTCAAGGGTCAAGAAACCGTTCGACCAGATCTGGGGAACCAAGCCAACGACATCCTTGCACTGGGTGAGGTCGATCGAGTAGGTGAGGGTGCCGTCAACGGCGTAGGTGATGTCGAAGGGGAGGCTCATGGCCATCGTGCGAGCCAGCGAGGCGTCCTCGCCCACGAGATAAGCGTTGTTGAATTTAGCCTTCACGTAGTCGCTGTAGACAACGTCCTGGGTGGCGTCGCGCTCGGTGCGGAAGGTGCAGGTAACGACGTTGGAGGTGTAGGTCTCGCCATCCTTGTCGGCCGAAACGGTGAACACGTGGCTGTAGGAGGTGCTGGCGGTTAGGCCGGTGAGTTGCACGGGGTTGGCGGTGATCACCTCGCCGTCCATGGTGACAACGGCGTTGGTCATGCCCTCGGGGATGGTGGTGGTCCAGGCCAGATCAGCCGACGTCATGGTGATGTTCTGGGCAACGACCGAGATCTTGGGCATCTCTACCGTCTCCTCGTAGTGGATGTTGGCGGTGTAGACACCGGCCTCGGTGTCGAATTGGTCACCAACGAGAGCAAACACGTATTGACCAACGGTGGCCGAGGCCCACACTGCGGGAAGGCCCTCGAAAGCCTCCTCAAGGTTGATGCGCACTTCGTGGTACTGGCCGTCCTGGGGGATGATCGAGGCGAGCTCGTAGTTGCGGTCGGCGCCGTCGGTGAGGCGCAGGATCAGGCTGCCGATCGTGCCTGTGATTTTGGCCTGGAACACGAGGTCGCAGTTAGCGACGTTGTGGAGCATGTCCAGGTTGTCGTCGGTGATGAAGTAGCCGCCGCAGAAGTTGGCGCCGGGGTTCTCGGTGGGACCCCAGTACATAGCTTTGCCTTCGGGGGAATCGGCGTCGGTACGCTCCTCAAAGGTGCAGTTCCACCACCAATACCAGGCGGGACTCATCGACACCTCGTCGCTGGTGAGGTCGTCACCCGAATAAACCACGTAGTTGGTAGCACTTGCGCCGAGAGCCATGGCAACGCCCAGCGCTGAAAGTAAAAACTTTTTCATTGGATGAATTTTTGGTTTAAGGGAATTATTTTGGTTTAAATTTTTAAGTCGTGCGTAGCACTGTGATCTTGAATTTTGGCTATTATGCTAAAACACCACAAATATATGTAAAATTCTCTAAACCGCTGAATCTCTTAACAATCTTTAATACCTTCCACGCTATTGGTAACCATTCCGCGAAAACAGTTTTAACCACTAAAAACGAAAAACACTAATCATAGGACAGGGAAATGGGGTCGCAAGTTTCCAAAAACTCCATCGGGTCACTTGCAAAAACTGTGTGTTTAAAGATCATGATTATTGCCAGGGGGGCCGGCCTTGGACGGCCATCACCACCCCCGCAATAACGTATGCGCAGCCCCAGGGGGGCCGGCCTTGGACGGCCATCACCATCCCCGCTATAACGTATGCGCAGCCCCAGGGGGGCCGGCCTTGGACGGCCATCACCACCCCCCCACAAACGTCCCCGCAAAAGAAATTTCTTTCATTCCTTCCTGCCCCTCCATAAGGATTTTCTCCCGAAGAAACAGCAAGAAACAAAAGAACCAAAAAGAAATTTACCCCCCCCCTGCAAAAACTGTGTGTTTAAAGATCATGATTATTGCCAGGGGGAGCAGTGTTACGACATGGGATACCGCCATCGGAGCCGCGGCGCGGCTCTGTGAAAGTTACCCCGTGCCATCTCAGGGCTAACGTTGCCGTGCTGCGACTCCGATGGCGTTAATAATCTGGCCGTGGGACTCATACACACAGTTTTGCAGGTGGCCCACTCTATCCTTCCGGTTAGTGTTGTTCAGCGAGTTTACGAGCCTTAGGCGTGTTTGTGTCCTTTGTGTTTTTCATGGTTAAATTAAATTTTCGGTAAGTAGTAAGCGCAGAGAAGGCGTCGAGGGCTTCATGTTTGCCGCCCGGGTAAAAAACAAAGAGCGCGGGCGGTGTGCCCACGCTCTTTGTTAAATGCGGCGGTTGTTACTTCTTGAGGTTGTTGAGGGCGTCCTTGGCCTGGCCGGCGGCGTCCTTAACATTCTGGGCGGCGTCGGATACACCCTGTTTTGCGGCGTCAACTTTGTCCTTGGCGTCGGCAGCGGCGTCCTTTACCTCTTGGGTTTTCTCCTCGATGGCTTTCTCCTTGGCTTCGGCGGCGCTCTTGATCGAGTCAACGTCGGCGGTGGCGGTCTCGAGGGTTGAGGTCAAGTCGGGGAATTTGGCTTTTACGGCCTCTTTTACCTTGTCGATGTAGTCTTTAGCCTCCTGATACTTGCCTTCGTCGGCCAGTTTCTGGGCATAGGCGGTGGCCTCGTCAATCAGGCTCTTTGCTTGCTCCTGAGTGGTGGCGGAGTCGATCTTCACATCAAGAGGATCGGCGGCTTCTACTGCCAGCGAGTCGGCCTCCTTGGAGGCTTCGCTGCTACCACATGATGAGAACGCTCCCACGGCTGCTACAGCCACTGCGAAAGATAAGATAAGCTTTTTCATAATCCTTTGTAAAATTGAAACTTCTTTTAGATTGAAACAATATCAATTAATACAACAACGCAACCTCGAAAAAGGTTTTAGCCGCCGAAGTTGTCGTAGTGGATGTTCTCAGGCTCCACGCCCAGGGAGTCGAGCATGTTGTTGACGGCGGCGCTCATCGGGCCAGGGCCGCACATGTAGTACTCGATGTCCTCGGGTGCCGGGTGATCCTTGAGGTAGGTGTCGTAGATCACTTGATGGACGAATCCGGGGGTGTACTTAACACCCGCGGCATCGGCTGCCGGGTCGGGACGGTCGAGGGCCAGGTGGAACTTGAAGTTGGGGAAGTCCTTCTCAAGCTGCAGGAAGTCGTCGAGATAGAACACCTCGTTCAACGCTCGTGCGCCGTAGAAGTAGTTCATTTTGCGGTCGGTGGTGTTGAGGGTCTTGGTCATGTGCATGATCTGGGCGCGCAGGGGAGCCATACCGGCACCGCCGCCTATCCACATCATCTCGTTCTTGGTGTTGAAGATGGGGTGGAAGTCGCCGTAAGGGCCGCTCATTCTCACCTTGTCGCCGGGCTTCAGCGTGAAGATGTAGCTCGAAGCGATACCGGGCATCACATCCTGGAAGCCCACTTGGGGCTTGGGCTTGAACGGTGGCGTGGCGATACGCACGGTCAACATAATGCGGTCGCCCTCGGCCGGGTAGTTGGCCATCGAGTAGGCGCGCACGGTGGTCTCGGTGTTCTTGCACTTGAGGCCGAACAATCCGAATTTCTCCCACGCGGGCAGATACTCGGGACCGATCAGCGACTTGTCGATATCCTTGTCGTAGTCCATCTCGTAGGGCGGAATCTTGATCTGGGCGTAGGAGCCGGGGATGAAGTTCATGTGCTCGCCCGGGGGAAGGGCCACGATGAACTCCTTGATGAACGTGGCGACGTTCTTGTTGGAGATCACCTCGCATTCCCATTCCTTGATGTCGAGGATCGACTCGGGGACGCCCACTTTCATGTCCTCTTTCACCTTCACCTGGCAACCAAGGCGCCA
The DNA here is from genome assembly GCA_020859755.1 of Bacteroidales bacterium. Taxonomy (GTDB): domain Bacteria; phylum Bacteroidota; class Bacteroidia; order Bacteroidales; family Muribaculaceae; genus JAJPXC01. Next base: position 10,340 of record JAJBVP010000085.1, read on the forward strand.
GTGATTCTGCATCTCCTTGCGGGTGAAGTGGACGGCCTCGGTGGGAAGGATGTCGCCGCCCCCCTCAAACACTTGGCAACGGCACTGGGCGCAGCTGCCCTTGCCGCCGCAAGCCGACGGCAGGAAGATGTTTTGGTCGGCGAAGGTCGACAACAGGCTCTTGCCCGACTCAGCCTCGATTTTTTTCGTCTCGTTGAGGGTGATTGTCACCTTGCCCGAGTGTACCAGGTAGTGTTTGGCCACGAGCAGCACGGCCACGAGCAGCAGCGTGATCAGCAGGAAAAAACCCACTCCCAACAGCACGGTGGGCCACATTTCGGCCATTAATATGATGCTTGCAATAGTCATAGTCTATCAAATTTTGATGCCCAGGAAGCTCATGAAGGCGATGCCCATCAAGGCGGTGATAATAAATGTGATGCCGATGCCCTTGAGAGGACCGGGGACGTTGCTGTATTGCGCCACGCGCTCGCGGATAGCGGCGATGGCCACGATGGCCAGGAGCCAGCCGATACCCCAGCCGCCGCCCGCGCAGATGGCGGTGACGATGCTCGGGAAGTCGCGCTGCTGCATGAACAGCGAGCCACCCAGGATGGCGCAGTTGACGGCTATCAGCGGCAGGAAGATGCCCAGCGACGAGTAGAGGGCCGGGGAGAACTTCTCGACGGTCATCTCCACCAATTGGGTCATCGACGCGATCACGGCGATGAACATAATCAGCGACAGGAAGCTGAGGTCGACGTTGGCGAAATCCTCGCTCAGCCAGCGTAGGGCACCGTCGGAAAGCACGTAGGTTTGCAGCAAGTAGTTGATGGGCAGGGTGATCACCAGCATGAAGGTAACAGCCAAGCCCAATCCAAACGCCGTTTTGACGTTCTTCGACACGGCCAAGAACGAGCACATGCCCAAGAAGTAGGCGAATATCATGTTGTCGACGAAAATCGACCGTATGAATATGTTGAAATTTTCCATTGTAAAGGCTTTCTTCTTAGGTCGTTACTATTTCTCTTGAAGGTCGGGGTTGAAGATACGCTGCACCCATATCACGCAAGCCACGACGATCAGGGCCATCGGGGGCAGGATCATCAGGCCGTTGTTGACGTATCCGGCGTCGTAGCACCACTGGGGGATCACCTGCACGCCGAAGAACGTGCCGCTGCCCAGCAACTCCCGGAAGAAGGCCACGATCAACAGGATGATCGCGTAGCCGATGCCGTTGCCCACGCCGTCGAGGAACGCTGGCCACGGCTTGTTGCCCATGGCGAACGCCTCAAGGCGCCCCATCAGGATACAGTTGGTGATAATCAGGCCGATGAACACCGAGAGTTGCAGGGCCACGTCGTAGGCGAAGGCCCTCAACAACTGGTTGACGATGACCACGAGGCCCGCGACCACCACGAGATGCACGATGATACGGATGTTGGTGGGGATGGTGTTGCGCAGAAGGGATATGATGACGTTGGCGAAGGCCAGCACGGCGATTACCGACAGGCCCATCACGCAAGCCGGCTCCAATTTGGCCGTGACTGCCAGCACCGAGCAGATGCCCAGCACTTGCACCACCACGGGGTTGTTCTTGGAGAACGGGTTGAAAAATACGCTTTTGTAATCTACTTTCTCGGCCATGGCTTAATGGGTGCTTAGAGTTTGTAGGAATGCTTGATAAGGCTCGAGGCAATTGGAGAGCATGGCGCCCACGCCCTTGGAGGTGATGGTGCCTCCCGAGATGCCGTCGACATAGTCGGCACCGTCCGCCGGGGCCACACCGCCCTTAACCACCTCGATGGGGAGGAACTTGCCCTGCTTGAACACCTGCTTTCCCTCGAATTGCGAGGAGAAGGCCGGTTTCTCAATCTCCGCGCCAAGGCCCGGGGTCTCACCCTCGTGGGCGAAGTAGGCGCCGTAGATGGTGGAGCCGTCGCTGTTGAACGACACATAACCCCAAATGGGGCCCCAGAGGCCGGCGCCGTAGAGCGGTAGGATGTACTTGACATCGCCCTCCGAGAGGGTGCACACATATACCGGAAGCTCGCGCTTGGCCATATCGGCGATCTTGCTCTGCACGGCCACGTTCACCGAGAAGGCGTCGTCGCCGATCTTGTCACCCTTGTCGTTGACCACGAGCTGCCGGGTGATATATTGGTCGAAGGCGGTCACCACCGAGTCCTTTTCGGGGGTGATGAGCACCGATGCCAGAATCTGCTTCATCTTGTCGGCGTTGGCGTTCTCTATCTGCTTGGGCTTCAGTCCCATAGCCGTGAATGCCAACGCTGCGCCCACTACCACCACCAATACGATGATGTAGACGATCGTGTAGACGTTACTTTGCTTATTCATTGCTTAGTGGCTTTAAGGCGCGCGGCGCGGCGGTTAATATTGGATTGTACTACACACCAGTCGATCAGCGGGGCGAAGGCGTTCATCAGCAGCACGGCCAGCATGGCACCCTCGGGGTAGCCGTTGTTGTACACGCGTATCAGGATGGCGATCACGCCGATCAGGAAGCCGTAGATATACTTCCCCACGTTGGTGCGGCAGGCCGTCACCGGGTCGGTGGCCATGAACACGGCCGCAAAGGCGAAGCCGCCCAGGCAGAACTGCTGCCAGATCGTCAGGTAGGACGCGGGGTAGGTGGGTGTGGCGCAAGCATGGGCAATCAGGCTCATGATGGCGCCACCGGCGAATACCGACAGGATGATACGCCACGAGGCGATTCCGGCCAGCATCAGGATGGCCGCGCCGATGAAGATGCACAGCGTGGAGGTCTCGCCGAACGATCCGGGAATCAAGCCCAGGAAGCAGTGCCAGTCGCTCAAGTGCTGCCCAACGATGTCGACCAGCTGCGCGCCCGGCTCGCCCGTGGCTACCTGTCCCAGCGGGGTGGCGCCCGTGAATGTGTCGGCTACCGTGCCGCCCAGGCCGCAGATAGGCTCAGTGGGAACGAACACCTTGTCGCCCGACATGCTCGCCGGGTAGGCAAAGAATAGGAACGCGCGAGTTACCAGCGCCACATTAAAGATATTATAGCCCGTGCCGCCGAACACCTCCTTGACGAAGATCACCGAAAAGGCGGTGGCCACGGCGATCATCCACAGAGGGGTCTCGATCGGGCAAATCATCGGAATCAGGATACCGGTGACGAGGAAGCCCTCTTGGATCTCCTCGTTGCGCCATTGGGCAACGATAAACTCGATGCCCAAGCCCACCACGTAGCTCACGATGATGCGGGGCAACACGGCCAGAAAGCCGTAAAGGAGCAATTCCCAGAAGGGGAAACTCGTTGAGCCGCTGGCCAGCCAGTGCTGATAGCCAGCGTTGTACATGCCGAACAGCAAGCAGGGCATCAGTGCCATCACCACGATGATCATCGTGCGCTTGGAGTCCATGCGGTCGTGAATATGTACCCCGGAGCTGGAGGTGGTGTTGGGCGTAAACAGGAACGTCTCAAACCCGTCGTAGACCGACCGCAGAGCGTGCAGTCGTCCTCCCGGCTCAAAGTTGGGCTTCACGCGATCTAAATATTTGCGTAACGCTTTCACTAAGTTATGGAGTTTTTAGTTTCTAGTTTCTAGTTTTTAGTTTCTAGTTTCGACTGAAATCGACTGAAATCGACCCGATGGGTAAGCATCAGCTGGGCTATTAGGCTAAATGCTAAATGCTAAATGCTAAATGCTAAATGCTAAATGCTACGACAGCTCTTTCTTGAGGTAATTCAGGCCGTCGCGCACGATCTGCTGCAGGGGCAGCTTGGAGGTGTCGACGTATTCGGCCATCGCGAAGTCCTCGGGTGCCACCTCGTAGATGCCAAGCGCTTCCATCCGCTCGATGTCCTTGGCCAGGATCGCCTTGATCAGGTACTCGGCCATGATATCCATCGGAATCATCTTGTCGTACTCGCCTGACATGATCATCGCCCTGCGGCCACCCATGATACGGGCGTCGGGCGCGGCAGGACGCTTGAGGAAGTGGCCCAGGAACGAACGGCTCACGCTCTGCGCCTTGGGCGAAAGCGATGCCCAGCCCATGAACTCGGCCACATCGTCGCCCTCGGGGATCACCGTCACTTGGCGATAGGGGAAACGCAGGTAGCCGTCCTCGGGGATCTTCACGCCCGTGAGCACGTTGCCAGCGATAATGCGGTGATGGCGACCGTCATCCTTCACCAAGCCTTGGAGCAAGGGAGCGACGTCGGCGCCGATAAGAGTGGTGATGAGTTGGGGATCAGAGAGCTCGGAGCCTGTCAGGGCCACCAGCGTGTGCGTCGGCACGGCTCCGGTGAGCATATATTCGCCGATGCGCTCCAGGGTGACGATGTCAAGCCCCCAGACGGTCTCGCCCTTGTTGACAGGCTTCACGTTGGCCATCAGCACGCCCACGTTGCCCGAGGGGTGAGGCCCTTTGACGTCAACCATCTCGGCTCCGGGGATGTCCTTGAGGGCCTGCCCGTCGCGGCGCGAGATGTACACCTTGCCGTCGGTCAATTTCTGGAGCGCCTCAACGCCCTTGGCCAGCTCTTTCTCCTTGCCGTTGACGGCCTGGGCCAAGTCGGGGGCCAGGGGAGCCGAGTCGAAACCGGTGACGAAAATGTCGCGGGGACGGGCTTCCACGTCGGGCACCACGTCATAGGGGCGCTGGCGCAACATAGCCCACAGGCCTGAAGCCAGAAGCGCGGCCTTCACGTCGGCGGCGGTGGCTTGGGCAGGGGCCTTGGCGACGGGCTTCCCGGCGTAAGGGTCGACCTCCACCACCACGCGCTCCAGCTTGCGGCGCGCGCCGCGCAGGATCTCCTTCACGGTGCCCGATGCGGGGGATGCTATCTTGATCTCGGGGTGCCACTTGTCGGTGAGTAGCGGCTGGCCGGCCACCACCTTGTCCCCCTCGGCCACCGCCAATTTGGGGGTGATCCCGGGGAAATCGTCGGGCACGATGGCCACGAGGTCAACTGTCACCAAGCGGGGCTCGCCTTGCTTGGCAGCCCCCTGAAGGCACAAATCCAATCCTTTGTTGAGTGATAAATTTAGGCTCATGAGGGATTTTTTAATTTTTAACGAGTGCAAAGTTACCGATTTAATTTTTAACATAGCGCGTTTTCCTCCAAATTTTTCTTTTTTGTCCCCAATCAAGCGAAATTTAACCCTTTCCCCCCCCCTTCCCTCTTTATCCTTTCATCCTTTCATCGGTTCATCCCTCTCGCTTTATCGCTTTATCGCTCTATCGCTATAACCCCACGAGGGTGCCCGCAGGCCTTTATCCTTTATCCTTGGCTGTTAACGGCGGGAGCGCCGTTAACGCCGTTATATGTTATGCGACATAATTTTAGAATATGAAAGTTAAGAAAGTTGTCACCCGTGGGCTACAAAATGGCCCGCAATGGATAATTTTAAAAATTTTGACACTCGAATATTTTGATATTTGAAAAATCAGCCCTAATTTTGCAAGAAGATTTGTGAAGAGCGCATGTCCCTGTGCCCAATTGGCGACACACCGAGGGCGCGAATCGCCAATCAGCCAATCGACCTGAGTAGCCATGAGCCACACGCCTTGCTAATGCCAATCCACGCAGCGAAAGTCTCAGAAGCATTACGGTCAGCCTCAGGACAGCGCCCATCCCTACGCGCCCCTTATGAATAGTGTATAACCAATTTAACCGGCTCCCTGGGAGGAGCACCTTGAGCAACCTTAACCAAAAGAGCGAAACTCAAAAAACTAAACTAATCATATTAATAATCTAAAAAACGATTTTTTGTAAATTATGGAAGCTACAAAGCCCGTAAAGCCCAACAACTCTGGGAGCAACGTACGCGGTATCAAGAACGCATTCTTGGTAATCATCGCATGTTTCATCGTGGCCGTTTGCCTGTTCCTCTTCGTGTTTGGTCATCCCTCTCACTTCAACCTTGAGGGCATCGACGAAGCCTCCCTGCCCAGCTCGATGTTCTTCAGCGACATCAACGCCCACCCCAACGACCTGGTTGGTACAATCTTCAAAGGCGGCGTGATCGTGCCCATCCTCCAAACCCTTCTTTTGACCGTTATCGTCCTCTCCGTTGAGCGCTGGATCGCCCTCCGTTCCGCTAAGGGTACCGGTAGCATCACCAACTTCGTTAAGGGCGTGAAGAAATGCCTTGAGACCAACGACATCGCCGGCGCACAGGCCCTCTGCAAGAAGCAGAAAGGCTCCGTTGCCGCTGTTGTGAGCGCTGCCCTCAACCGCTACGAGGAGATGGACAAGAACACCGTCCTCACCAAAGAGCAGAAGATCGCTACACTCCAGAAAGAGGTAGAGGAGGCAACCGCCATCGAGATGCCTGCCCTCCAGCAGAACCTCCCCATCGTCGCCACCCTCACCACCCTCGGTACCCTCGTCGGTCTGCTCGGTACTGTGATCGGTATGATCAAGTCGTTCCAGGCCCTTGCCGCTTCCGGCGCTCCCGACTCCACCGAGCTCTCCACTGGTATCTCGGAGGCACTTATCAACACCGCCTTCGGTATCGCTACCGGTGCGTTCGCTGTAATCTCCTATAACTTCTACACCAACAAAATCGACAACCTCACCTACGCTATCGACGAGATTGGTTTCTCGATCGTGCAGTCGTTCGCAGCCACCCACTAATCCCACGTTTCCCTTTCAACGAATCAATCCACAAATCTATTAATTCCAAAAGGTAAATATGGGAAAAGTAAAAATTAAAAGGAAGAGCACGCTCATCGACATGACCGCGATGAGCGACGTGACCGTCCTTCTGCTTACTTTCTTCATGTTGACTTCAACCTTCCTCCAGAAGGAGCCCACGACGGTGATCACCCCCTCGTCGGTTTCGGAGATCAAGGTGCCAACGGCCAACGTCGCCTCGGTGCTCGTCTCCCCCGAAGGAAAGGTTTTCATCGGCATCGCCGGTGACGCCGACGCCGATATGGCCGACATCTGGGGCTCGGAAGCCACCCGCAAGCAAGTGCTTGAACAGGCTGCCAGCAACTATAAGAAGTACACCGGGAAAGACCCGCAGATCACGACGGCTGATCTCGATAAGTTCGCCAAAATCAATATGTTTGGCGTGCCGATGGAGAACATGCACGCATTCCTCAACCTGTCGCAAACCAAGCAGGACGAGTTCATCAGCGACATGAGCAATCCCCAAGTGGGTATCCCCATGAAGGAGATCGTATACACCGACGCCGATGGACAGAAGATCGTAACCAACGAGTTCCAGATCTGGATGCGAGCTATCTACAACTCAGGCAACGACAACCTGCAGTCGGCTATGAAGTCGGGTGAAGGTATTGCAGTGAAGGCCGACCGTGGCACACCGTTCTCGACGGTGCACCAAGTGCTCGACAACCTGCAGACCATGAAGATGAACCGCTTCAGCGTCATGACTGCCCTCAAAACTGAACAAGACTAATCATTATGGCACAGATAGAACAATCATCTGGTGGCGGCAAAAAGAAAAAAGGCGCCCAGAAAAAGATGCAAATCCACGTCGACTTTACCCCTATGGTCGACATGAACATGCTTCTGATCACGTTCTTCATGCTTTGTACCACGATGATCAAGTCGCAGACGCTCAACATCTCCCTCCCCTCCAACGAGAAGGTGGAAGCCGCTGAGCAAAACAAAGCTAAAGAATCAGAAGCCATCACGCTAATCCTCGCTACCGAACGCGACAGCCAGGGCAACGTGAAAAACGGTCCCGACGGTAAACCCCTGAACACCATCTACTACTACGAGGGCAAGCCCGTAGTGGAAGATGCCGACCACGACGGCCTCATCGACAACTCCAACCTCAAAGTGGAGTACTTCATCGGCAACGAGGGCGGCGAGACCCAGGGTATCCGTAACATCCTACACAACAAGAACAAGGAAGTTCTTAAGCGCATCGAAGAGCAAAAAACCAAATGGCGCAACAAAGAAATCTCGGAGGACGAGTATCAAGCGTTGGCCAAGAAAATACGTAACGACTCCACCCTCACCCGCCCGGTGGTGATCATCAAGGCAACCCCCGAGGCTTCCTGGGAAAGCGTCATTACCGCTCTCGACGAGATGCAGATCAACCAGATCTCCCGCTACCAGATCGACAACATCAACCAAGTCGACTCGGTGCTCATTCTCGACTACCTTGCCAAGAACCGAAAGTAACTGCGTGATGAATATCTATATTAACTAATGTAACACCGCAACAAGACAATGGCAAAAGATGTAGATCTTTCATCAAAAGAATGGCGCGACATAGTATTTGAGGGACGAAACCAGGAATTCGGCGCATACGAGATGCGCAAGGAGTCCGACCGTCGCCACAACCGCGCTATGATAGCAGTAGTCATCGTGATTGCAGCAATCCTCGCTGTCGTGTTCGTCATCGACAAGCTCCCAAAGCCCGAGGCTCGTCCCGAGGACCAAATCGAGCAGTCGCTCGCATCCCTCGCTGAGGCCGACGCCGAAGAGGAAGAGCAGGAGGAAGAGCAGCAGCGCGTTGAAGAGCAGAAACCTGAAGTACTCCCCGAGGAGGTGCTCAACACCGTGAAAGTGACCGAGCTCGCCATCGCCGCCGACAACGAAGTGCAGGAGGAGATCAAGAGCCAGGACGAAATCAAGGACACCCAAACCGCCGTTGGTACCACCAACTTCGACAAGGGTACTGATGACTTGAACGTCGTACGCGAGCACAAGGACGAAATCGTCGTCGAGGAGAAGAAACCCGTAGAGGAGAATAAAGTGTTCACCGCCGTAGAGCAGATGCCCCAATTCCCCGGAGGCGAGGCTGAGCTTTACGCTTGGATCGGCAAGAACCTCCGCTACCCCCCGATGGCCGCTGAGAACAACATCCAGGGCCGTGTGGTAGTACAGTTCGTCGTTACCAAGACCGGTTCCATCGGCGAGGTCAAAGTGCTTCGCGGCAAGGACCCCGACCTCGACAAGGAGGCCGTGCGCGTGGTGAAGGCTCTCCCCAAGTTCATCCCCGGCAAGATGAATGGCCAGGCCGTGAACGTGTGGTACACCCTCCCCATCAACTTCAAGCTCCAGGGCGTTTAATCCCCGTAAGCAACAATCCTACCCAACAGATAAGAAAGCCCCGCAACCCCTGCGGGGCTTTCTGCTGTTGTGAGAGATAGATGCCCAACTTGGCATTTAGGAGAGAATTTCGTAAATTCGCAGTCGAGTAATAGACAACGATATGAGCATAAAGAGAATTTTAGCGGCCCTCTGCGCCCTCGTGGCAATCTCGGCAAATGCTATCACTTGGCAACCCGACACGCTGGGTGCCGGCTACCAAATGACCCGCATAGCCCAGCCCGACGATTACGCTGGCAAGGTATGTTGCACCATCGTGCGACATTTGGCCCCCGACCCCATTCCCCAGCACCTGGCCATCCTATACGTGCACGGATTCAACGACTACTTCTTCCAGAGGGACATGGCCGACTTCTTCGCCCAGCACGGCATCAACTTCTACGCCGTCGACCTGCGCAAATACGGCCGATCGATCCTGCCAGGCAACAAAATGTTCCAAGTGAGGGATCTGCGCGAGTACTTTGCCGACATCGACTCGGCCCTCTCAGTGATGCGACAGGCGGGAGTAAGCGACGTGATCCTTATGGGGCACTCAACGGGCGGCCTTATCACATCATATTACCTCAGCGAGGAGCCCGCCCCCATGGTGAAAGCATTGATTCTCAACTCGCCATTCCTCGACTGGAACCTCTCAAAAACGCAGGAGCGAGTACTTATCCCCGCAGTCGACTGCGTGGCCGGCGCGTCACCCAATATGCGCATCAAGCAGGGCGCGTCAACAGCCTACAGCGAGAGCTTGCTGGCTGGCGAACACGGACGCTGGACATATAATACTGATTGGAAACTGAAATCCTCGCCCGACGTCGACGCTGGCTGGATACGCGCCATCGACGACGCCCAGGCCGTCGTGCAACGCGGCAACACCATAAAGATACCTATCCTGCTGATGCACAGCGACAAATCGGTCTATGGCAGCCAGTGGACCGAGGACTTCAACCATGGCGACGCGGTGCTGTCGGTCGACGACATCTCCAAGTACGGGCGACGGCTCGGTCCGTCGGTCACCGAGGCTACCGTCATGGGTGGTCTACACGACCTGGTCCTCTCCGAGCCAAAGGTGGAACAGGCTGTCCTTTCCACCATGCTCGCTTTTATCACCAAGCTGGGCTACCGTCCACGCCAATAGAATGCCAAGGAGATCACCCCCCCGCTGGCAATCGACCGGTAATACTATAAGATAGGGGAGAAAAGGCGCATGAACGACTCTACCGCCTTCTGCGTCACCGGGCGACGCTTCCACTGCGCAAGATACACCCTCGAGCAGTCGGCCTGGTCCTTTAGGAAAATCTCGGCCATGCGCTCGCCGAACGCACGCGAGTACACCATCATGTTACCCTCAAAATTGTGCTCGAACGATCGGAAATCGAAGTTGGTTGACCCGATTGTCGAGATCTCGTCGTCAATGAGCAGCGACTTGCTGTGAAGCATCCCCGGCTCGTACAGATACACCTTGATCCCCGCGCGCAGGCACTCCGAGATGTAGCTGTACGACGAATAGCGCAGCATCACCGAGTCGCTGCGACGGGGCATCATGATACGCACGTCCACCTTGGCCAATGCCGCCGCCTCAAGAGCCTTCAACAGGCTCTCAGTGGGCAGGAAATAGGGCGTCTGCAGGTACACGCGCTTCTTGGCCGAGCCGATCGCCTTCAACATCATCATCGCCACGTTGCTCCACTGGCTGTGGGGGCCCGACGCGATCATCTGCATCGAGGCCGAGCCCGTGATCTCTGGCTCATCAGAGGGGATTGTCACCGGGGCCGGTTGGCCCATGAATACCCAGTCGAGGGCGAATGTCGACTGCAGGGCGCCCACGGCCGGCCCCGTGATGCGCATATGAGTGTCGCGCCACACCTCCCCGGGCCGCTGCCCCGAGATGTAGCGGTCGGCGATGTTCATGCCACCGATGTAGCCGATCCGGTCGTCGATGATCACCAGCTTGCGGTGGTTGCGCCAATTGACGCGCGTGGCGAATGATCGGAACGCCACCTTCATAAACGGGTGCACGTCCACCCCAGCCTCGCGCATCTCGCGGAAGAAACGATTCTTCACCCCGATGCATCCCACGTGGTCGTAAATCACCCTCACGTCCAGCCCTTCGCGCGCCTTCTGCTTGAGGATCTCGGCAACCTCTCGCCCGATATTGTCGTCCTCGAAGATGTAATACTGCAGGTGGATGGAACGCTTGGCATCGAGCATGTCGCCTTTCAAGGCGTCAAATTTCTCCTTCCCCGAGGTGAAGATCTTGGCCTCGTTGCCCGGGTAGCACTGCGCGCCTACCAGTGTGCGCCCCAGTTTCACCACTTGCAGCGTCTCGGGTTGGAGCGTCTCGTGGGGCGCTTTCCCTTGTGGCACGCGGGGCGCCCGATTCTTGCGACGGGCACGGCGGGTGATCAGGCGTTTGTTCTTGATATTGCGCCCGAAAAAAATGTACAGCACCAGCCCCACCACCGGCACAATCAACAGCACCGTTACCCATGCCAGCGACTTCACCGGATTGCGATTCTCCGACAACACGACGCCCACCACCGAGAGAATCGTCACGCCATAAATCGTGACGAGACCCCAGTAAACCCAAGGTTGGTGGAAAAACGTCGCAAAAGAATCCATAGTCGTTGATTTAGGGCTCGTGGAATCGCTACCCTCGTTGCATGAGGCATATCAAACGCAAAATTAATGAATTATCGCGACTTTGGCAAATAGGTTCCTAACATTCGTGTCTATTGCGAGCTTGCGAGCTTAAATTCAAATGTGGAGAACTACATTAGTGTTCATTAGTGGTTTCTTTGAGAAATAGGCAAATTCGAGGTGGGTTGCCAGAGGTACAGGCGGTCGCTGGGGCGGATTTTGGCAGGGACGGGGATCGAGAACGCGTCGCCCTTGACCGCCTTCTCAACCGGCTTTAACCCCACGCGTATCTCGTCGACCGTGATAATGAGCGCACCGGTCGTGGGCCCCGTGATCACCACCTCGTCGCCCACATGCAGCTCCCCGTTCTCCATCAGGAACTCCCCCACGCCCAATCCCGAGAAATACTTCACCCCCTTGGCCGCGTACACCTTCACGCGCGTGGCCGACGACCCGTACTTGGCCGACCATTCGCCCAGGCGCTGGCCCAGGTAATAGCCATCCCAGTAGCCGCGGTTGAACACCTTGGCCAGATTCTCGTCCATCTCCCGCGCCGTCTCCTCGGTGTACGTGCCGTCGCACACCGCCCGCAAAGCCGCGTCGTAGGCCTCCACGACGGTCTTCACGTACTCCGGTCCACGGGCGCGTCCCTCGATCTTGAACACACGCACCCCCGCGTCGACCATCTTGTTCAGAAAATGGATCGTGCGCAGGTCCTTGGGCGACATGATATACTTGTTATCCACCTTCAGCTCGTCGCCCGTCTCAAGATCGGTCACCCGGTACCCACGGCGGCATATCTGCGTGCACTGCCCGCGGTTGGCCGCCGAGTTCATCTGGTGCAGGCTCAAATAGCACTTCCCCGACACGGCCATGCACAGCGCCCCGTGGCAGAACATCTCGATCTCCACATCCTTGCCCCCGGGGCCCTTGATCCCCTCCTCAACGATGGCACGGTGTATCGCCGACACCTGGTCCAGATTCAATTCGCGAGCCAACACCACCACGTCGGCCCACTGCGCATAAAACCTCACCGCCTCAACATTCGTCACATTGCACTGCGTCGAGATGTGCACCTCCACCCCCCGTGAACGAGCGTAAAGAATCGCCGCGATATCGCTCGCGATTATCGCCGACACCCCAGCCTCGCGGGCCGTGTCGATGATCGACCGCATACGCTCCAGATCCTCGTCGTACATTATGGTGTTGACTGTCAAGTAGCTGCGCACACCATTGTCCTCGCACTCCTTCACTACCCGAGCCAAATCCTCAATCTGGAAATTGGCAGCCGAGCCCGAGCGCATGTTCAACCCAGCCACGCCGAAATACACCGCGTCGGCCCCCGCGTCGATCGCCGCCCGCAGGCTGTCCCACGACCCCACCGGGGCCATTATCTCAAAATCCTTTCTATTCATAGCCATATTACCGCGAAATTACGATTTTTCACCCACTATTGCCTAATTATGGAAATTTTTCCGTAATTTTCCTCTAATAAAGTTGAGGACGTGACTATCTTTGTGAGGGGAAAAGA
>JAJBVP010000003.1 GCA_020859755.1 Bacteroidales bacterium
AGGCCTCTCTTGGCCTCGCACCCGTTAGATTATGCCCATGTCGGGCGAACAAGAAGAGCCGCTGCCCTCACGGGTGGCGGCTTTCGTTCTTCATCACTTGTCTAACCCAATATTCACTATCACATTAACAATCGCACATTAGCAAACCAGAAAGAAAACAATCACAATGAAAAAGCAAGAATCTACCTTAGATGGTTTTGACGGCGCGGGTAGATGTCCACCGATGCGCCGGTGATGCGTCGGTCGGGGGTGAGATTACCCAAGTTGACCAGTCGGAAGTAGTGGAAGGGCGTGCCCCGACGGCCCCGCAGGTATTGGTCGACGGAGGAGTTGACGGGTAGCCAATTGAGCAAGTCGCGGGAGGCGTAGATAGCCGAGGCGAGCTCACCGCGGGCGAACACCCCCCGGGTGATGGCGGTGTCGACGGTCTTGAGGATGTCGGGCGCGGAGAGTTTGAGCGGGCGGGTGACCAGCAGAGTGTCCGCGTTGTCGGCCCCGTCGCGGTCGACGGCGACGATTGAGTTGTCGACCTGGACGAGCGCGTCGGGGTAGGAGTTCAAAGGAGTTGTGAGTTGTGAGTTGTGAGTTGTTAGAGACCAGAGGCCCGATTTGAGGGCGAGGACGTAGGCGTAACCGACGGAGGTGTTGTAGAAGTAGACGCGCTGCCGTCGGTAGTCGTAGGCGATTGTGCAAGCCTTGATGAAGTCGGGGAAGGGGATGGGTTGTAACCCCGCGATAAAATCGCTGGGCACGGCGGCACTGAGACGCGGGAGCGTTGTGAGGTCAAACGGGTAGCGGGTGTTGACCGCGTCGGAGACGCATGCGGCTTGGGAGCCGGCGATCTCCATGATTCCGCGAGCGGATGCGAAGAGGACTGTTTGGTCGAGGGAGACCAGCGAGGCCTTGTCGATGATCACGTCGCGGGTGATGGGCTGGACCGCGGAGTAGCCGCCTTGGTCGGTGACGGACATTGCCCACACGCCCTCGTCGGTGAATGCGTAGAGTGGGAACTGTCCGAACTGGCCCTCGCTGAGGGGACGGGCCGCGGTGGCGAGGGCGAGCACCTTGCCCGTCCCGATGGTGTTGATGTTGGTTGCGCGGTATACCCAGGGGTTGTCGACGTCGGATGTGTAGACCTTTCCCGAGAGGTCGAAGATGAGGTCGTCGCCCGAGGCGAGGGTGATGTTCTCGGACACGCCCACGACGTTGGTGTGACCGGGGAGGCCGCTGAAGTATACGGCCCCCGTAAGGAACTCATGGGTGGTGAGTTTCACCTCGCAGGTGTAGAGGATTGTGTCGCCGTCATAAAGTTCGATGAGTGCTTGGTCGGCGTCGCTGTCGGGGTAGAAGAGGTAGATGGGCATATAATTGTTGCCCAAAAGATAGAACGAGCAAGATCCACCATTGCCCCGTAGCCACACCTCGCGGCCGTCGCGCTTTACGCGGACGTACACGCGGACGTTGTATGCGGCCTTGGTGTCGCGGCCGTTGACGGTAAGGTCGTTGCTTATCCAATTCCAGTAGTCGGTGTAGTTGTAGGCCGGGTTCTGGATTTTCACGTAGCCGTCGGAGTTGTAGTCGTAGGCCGGGACGAGGCAGCTGTCGGGGAAATAACCCTCGGTGAAGTGGAAATATGTGTCGCCGCGGAAACCCGAGAAGAGTTTCTTGGAAAGCTCATAGAGGTTGAGACGCGAGTTGTAGGAGAGAGCCGACCGCGGGATGAGGGTGTCGTGGGAGTTGTAGTCGTCGGTCATCTGCTCGCGGGCGGTGAGGGATTCCAGATAGTCGTCGGCGATGTCGATTTTGACGCGGGAGACGGTACCGCCCGCGCCGTCGGATGAGCCGACGGTTTTCAGCTCGTCGATGTCGTAGGACTTGAGCAGGTAGAAGTTGGCGACGGACTTAATCTCGTTGTCCATGTCCTCCTGGGATTTCTCGGGGAGGGGGATTGTGTAGCCACCGACACGCATATCCTTAAGCTGGCCGTTGGAAAAAGACGTGATCACTGGGAGGACGCGCCCCTCTCCGCGCATTCGCGTCTGCTCGAGAAGTTTGGTTTCGGGAGACGCGCCGTAGAGGGAAAACACCGAGTGGAGTTGCTCGGTGTAGATGCCTTGGAAAGTGTCATGCCACTCGCCGTTGAAGTCGCCTTGGGTGCCCCATTGCGACAGGGAGTAACCGTCGATGCCGTCCTGGTAGAGGATGGACTTGATGCGCTTGAACCGGCCGTTGGGGTTGTAGGTGTAAATGGGGGCGGAGATGAATATGTCGAGGGACTTGACGATGTCGCTCCACTTGTCGATGAGGGTGGCGATATTGGCGGCGTCGCACATGTAGTAGAGGTCGTGGGTAAGGCCCGCGATGTAGGTTTTGTCGTCGTGGGGACCCCAGCGCATATATCCGACATACTCGCTGGTCGAGGACTCATAGAGGTCGGTGTAGTTGAAGAACACGTGGGGCATTGTGCCGGTGCAGCACACCATAAGCACGGGGGACGAATGGTGGACGATCGTGCCGTCGTAGAGGCGCAAGGCGTAGCGTATCAGGAACGGGTACATGAAGCGTCCCTTGTTGGTGGAATGCTCGGCCACGAAGGAGTTGACCAGGGCGTATAGGCTTTCGCCGAGGGTGTCGGAGGCGGTCTGGGAGAAGTCGCGAGCCTGCACGAAGTGGCCGGTGAGGTTGGCCTCGTCGCCCTCGAACGTGACGGGGGCGTAGTTTTTCTCGTTTGACGTGTCGTCATCGCACCATTTGACGGTGTGGCCGGTGAGGTCGCTGACGATGTGCCCTTTTAGGGAGAAGCGCATCGAGACCTCGGGGATCTCGGTGCCCAGATAGTCGTAGGCGTTGTCCTGCCACAGGTAGAAGTGCTGTCCGTCGGCGGTTAGCGCGACAAGGGTGTTGCCCACGGATGTGAATTGGTAGACCTCGACACCGGCGAGCGGGCAAGGGTCGTCGCCGTCCTTCAGATCATGGATGTTGTCGGTGGCGGAGCCGCTATAGACGATGTCGAGGGGGTCGCCGCCGAGGTCGCTCTCGGAGGGCATGTCGAACCACCAATAGCTATGCAAATAGCTGACGATGGCATGGGAGTATTTCGCGCCCTTGTGGATATAAAGCACCTCGCAACCGTCGGGGAGGTTGACAACGACCTTGGGGGGCATAGCGGGGCGCAGCGAGCCGTCCTCATTGACGAGGTTGACGGCGAGGTCGAGGTCGCCGTCGGGGCAAGAGCGCGCGTCGGTGTTGGCGGTCATACCGCCGTAGTGGATTTCCTGTACCATAGCGGCAAAGATAATGGGAAGGGAGGGAG
The DNA here is from genome assembly GCA_020859755.1 of Bacteroidales bacterium. Taxonomy (GTDB): domain Bacteria; phylum Bacteroidota; class Bacteroidia; order Bacteroidales; family Muribaculaceae; genus JAJPXC01. Next base: position 3,314 of record JAJBVP010000003.1, read on the forward strand.
TAGAGGCTATAAGTTTTCACGCTTGGCGATTATGCTTGGGTCGTAGCGTTATTCCATTGTCCTCGCAGAATTGGGCGATATCCTCGGGTGACATTTTCAGCAAGTCGGCGAACGTGGGCTGGGAGAGCGCGCGTTGGTATCGGGGACTGACGATTATCAGGAATTCGTGGGCGACTCGTTGAACTTGAGCCAATATTGAGGGGTAGATGCGCCGCAGTTCCAGGAGTCGTTGGTGGGCATTGATCACGGCGGGGTGCTTGCGGTCGATAGCCTTGGCTATTGATTTGTACGGGATATCGACGTATCGGCAAACGTGGATGAACAGGCGGCGGGCTTGGGCGGTGGGCTCGTCGCGGCGGCGTGAGCGGAGGTCGTCGGGGGTGACTCGGGTGACGGCCTCGACGGCGCGGAACGCGGCTTGGAAGATGTCGTTTGTGGTCATTTTTGTAAAGGATGAAAGGATTAAAGGATTAAAGATGGGGGTCAGGACTGGGCGAGGAGGTCGTCGAGGGTTATCCAGTCGCCCTCGGCTTTGGGACGTGGGTAAAGAAAACGCCACACGTAACCACCAGCGGTTTTAAATCGCTTGCGTCCAAGGCACACCTTGGTGATGGCGGAAGCGTCTATGCCGGTCTCTCTGCCTGCTATAGCACAATTGCCAAAAGTGGCGATGGTCTCGCCATCCTTGATTTGAACAACGGGACGGCTATTTTTCTTTAGTTCCTTGTGGGACTGACTAATTCTCGCCTTCGCCGAACCATAGTTGACGTTGTAGCGACAATCACACCATTCCAGATTTTCCACGGCATTGTTCGTTTTGTTCTCGTCCTTGTGGTTTATCTGGGGAAGATGGGACGGATTGGGAAGAAAGGCTTGCGCCACCAAGCGATGTATATACTTCATAACCTTCTTCCCTTTATTACATAAAGACACCTGCAAATATCCGTTGGGATTGAGATGAGGGAGCAATATTCTCCCGGGCTTGTGTTCGTACTTGCGGACGCGAAGGGTTTCATGATCCAAGCTGCGCAAGCCGCCGAGAGAGCTCACTTCATATAGGCCCTCATAATTTTGGACCGGTTTCCAAATTTCAGTCATAGCACATCAAATATTGTTAGTTGTTCCCCGACCTCTTTATTCCTCGACTCGGAGAAGAATAAATTTTTAAAGATTCGTTCCATGCGCGCCACGACAATCGAATTCCCCGCTAATGCGTAAGCGCGGGTCTTGGAGATTCGGTTGATTTTCTCGGTGCCGTCCTTGAGGGTGGTGACCCACGTGTGGTTTTGGATGCGGTCGATGTTTTCCTCGTCGACATCCATGAGACGGAAGGCCTCGCGGGGCGTGATTTTGCGGATGCGGTACTCGACGCGTTGGGGCGTGAGGAGAACCTTGATTCGCTTGGGGTCGGTGGAGACGGTGTCGGAGGGCGCGGCGGTGGCCGTGTACTGCTCCTCGGAAATGCCCGAGCCCTTGTCGGAGTCGAAACCGCGGATAGAGCCGTCGGGCATCCATTTGTGATCGATACGTTCTTGTCTTGTCTGCATTGTGTTGTTGGTGGTTAAAATTATCGGTTGTGAGTTGCCGCCGCCGAGGGCGAGGATGGCGGGGGCGAGTCCCCCGGGGTCGTATACGCGGCCGGCCACGGGGTTCGGCTCGCGGGGCGTGCCGTAGAGGTTGGCTATCTGCTCAACGCTCTTGGTCATCACGTAGGTCGCGCTCGCCCCCCCCGCGAAGGAGGCTTTCAGGGTTTGGCACGTCCCCCGCGGGTTGAGGACGTTTCCCGCGAAACCGCCCTTTGTGTAGGACGGGTCGTAGATATTGCCGAGGATGTCAACTTTGTCGGTCATTCGGTTGTGGTTTGCGGCGTGTCGGAATCCCGACGTAGCACTGGTTGTTCTGGCCGTAGCGGGCTTTGATTGTCCCCGCGACGCGGTCGTTGGTTATCTGGTTGTACTCGTCTATCCACTGCGTCTTGGAGGGGTCTATGGTCCCCATCGCGGCCATTTGGGCCATCGTGTCCCAGAACCTGCTCATAGGGCGGTGTAGGGGTTATCAGCACGCGGAAGACCTCTCCGTGGTTGAGGGTCACGGTCGGCGCTACCCCCCCCATATGCACCACCTCGCCCGCTTGGGCTTGGCTGGGGAAGATGTTGCCGATTCGGATTATCTTGGGTTGCATTCGGTATCACGATTACGTAGTTGTCGGCGTATCCGTT
>JAJBVP010000250.1 GCA_020859755.1 Bacteroidales bacterium
TTACAGGGGTTGGTGACGGCGCCGGGGCGGATGTTGATGACGGAGCCGCAGGGGTTTGGTCCGGGGTTGGCGGGGGCTGGGTTGAGGATGGGTAGAGGGTTGAGTGATGGTCCCGGGGGGAGTGGGTTGCCGACATAGGTGGATGGGTAGTAGTCGGGGCCGGTGGAGATGCTTGCGCCCCAGAATCCGCCGCAGGAGGTCATGGCCACGGCCGCGGCGCCGCAGATCATGGAGAGGATTATATGATTCTTTTTCATATTATTGAAACGCTTGAGGGTGAGGAAAAGATTTATGGGGCAGTAGTGGTTTTAGGATTGGCCGTCCAAGGCCGGCCCCCCTAATGGCCGTCCAAGGCCGGCCCCCCCAATGGCCCCCCTAATGGCCGTCCAAGGCCGGGGCCCCTGGGCGGACGATGATGTTATCCTTCAATCAGTGAGAGGATCTGCTGGGCGTGCTCGGATGTTTTGATTTGGCGTGGGGTGAAGATGTGGGTTACGATGCCGTTTTCGTCGACGAGGTAGGTGGTGCGTAGTGTGCCCATGGTTACGCGGCCGTACATCTTCTTCTCGCCCCAGGCGTTGAGTTGCTGGAGGAGGGTGGTGTCGGTGTCGGCGATCAGGGGGAATGGGAGGTTGTATTTGTCGATGAACCGGCGGTGGGATGTAGCGGTGTCGCGGCTGACGCCGAGGATGGCGTATCCGTGGGCCGCGAGCTGGTCGGCGTGGTCGCGGAGGGAGCATGCTTCGGCGGTGCATCCCGAGGTTGAGTCCTTGGGATATACGTAGAGGATGAGTTTACGGCCGCGGAATTGGTCGGCAGTGATCTCTTGGCCGTTTTGGTCGAGGCCAAGGAATTCGGGTATTTTGTCTCCTATTTTCATCTTTGTTGCCAGGCTTGAATTGGGGTTAGGAAGGGTCCGGGGATTGGTGGGTTGACTTGGAAGTCGGTACCGGCGCCGCGGGCGTCGGTGTCGTGGACGTAACGGAGCAGCTCCACGCGCTGAGCCATTACTTGTATTTGGTCGACGTAGAGGGGTGCACGGGCGAGGTTGGAGAGGAGGTTGATGTAGGCAACGGGGTCGGCACCGATCCATTGCAGGTAACGGTAGGCGACGAGGTCGGCTCGCATCAGTTGTTCGGGTTTGTACTCGAATTGGACGGCGGCGATGTCGTCGCCCATTGCGGCGATTGATGCGGCGGTGACGACGATTAGTCCGGATCCTGAGGTGAAGTCGATGATGTTGCCGACGTTGCCGGGGATGAATGTTGAGGCCAAGTTGGTGACGCCGAGGGCGATGGCGAAAATGCCGCGTGTTTGGGCGGCGCGCTCAAGGCAGTAGGCGTCCCAGGTTGTGTCCCAGAGGAGGAAGTGGGTGAAGGTGGCGGCGGCGATGCCTACGAGGGCCGATTGAGAGCTGCCGCAAGCGGTGACCATTCCCTTGGAGATGAACATGTTGCCCTCGGGGGTGACGAAGGCGTTGGCTCGCGAGGAGGGGACGATGTCGAGGGTGAATGGTGAGTTGTCGATGTCGAGGCCGAGGTTGGCGATTAGCTGGTCGGCCTGGACGGTGTCGATTGATTGGTATCCGAATGTGTCGAAGTAACGGTAGATTGAGGCCATGAGCGACTCGACGCGGTTTTGGCCGGCGCGCATTGCCGAGGAGTTGTTGGCGATAGCGTTGCGCATGGTCAGCATCTGGTTGTTATGGTTCCAGATCACGTTCCAGAAGTCGCCGGCGTCGCCCTTGGGGACGTTGGCGATGATAGCGGCGACGTCGTAGCGGTCGAGGAGTTTTTGGAGGTCGCGGTAGCGGGCCAATTTTTTCTTCTCGGCCTTAGCGGCTTCCTTTTGGGCTTTTTGCTCGGCTTTAATGCGTTCTTTCTCGGCTTTTTGCTCGGCTTTAACGCGGGCTTTCTCGGCTTTTTCGGCTTCTTTTTGGGCCTTTTGCTGGGCTTTGAGGGCCTCCTTGGCGGCTTTTTCGGCATCCTTGGAATTGTCTGCTGCGGCGGCGGCTTCGGCGTCGGCGGCAAGGCGCCAGTGGGGTCGCTCGTCCTGCTTGACCGGGGCGCTCACGGTGCCGGAGTTGTCTTGGGCCAGGGCCACGGAAGCCGGGGCTATCAGGGCGATGGCAGCGGCGGCCAGGATGGCGTGTATCAATGTCTTACTAATCTGTTTCATAGGCGTTTAGAAAGCGTTTTGTTCGCCCTTGACGGCGTTGACCACTGTGCGGGCGATGATCTTTAGGTCGAGGAGGAAACTCCAGTTCTCGATGTACCATACGTCGTACTCGACGCGTTTCTCCATCTGCCAGAGATCTTCGGTCTGGCCACGGTATCCGTTGACCTGCGCCCATCCGGTGATTCCGGGCTTGATGAGGTGGCGCACCATGTATTTGTCGATGAGCTTGGAGTAGTCCTCGGTGTGCTTGAGCATGTGGGGGCGTGGGCCCACCACCGACATGTCGCCAAGCCACACGTTGATGAACTGAGGAAGCTCGTCGATGGAGGTGTGTCGCAGGATCTCTCCCACGCGGGTCTTGCGTGGGTCGTCCTTTACGGCTTGCTGGGTGTCGGCCGCGGCGTTGACGCGCATCGTGCGGAATTTCCAGCATTTAAACGCATTTCCGCGGTAGCCGGTTCGGAGTTGCTTGAAGAAAATGGGCCCCGGCGAGGATATTTTGATGGCGATGGCCACGGGGATGAACACGATTGGGGAGAAGAGCAGCACCACCGACGAGAACGCGACGTCGAACGATCGCTTGGCAAGTCGATTGAGGATGTTCTTCAATCGGTTGCGGCGGATCGACAGCACGGGGATGCGGCCCACGTGATGTAGGTCGAAGGTGCGTGATATAAACCTGGGAATCTGAGGCACATAGTAGAATTGCACCACTTGGTCGTCGGTGAGCTTGATCACCGATCGCAGGGCTTTCTCCTCGTTGCCCGAGAGGGTAAAGTAGACCTCGTCGACGGCATTTTGTCGCACGTACTCGTCGAGGTGGTCGATGTCGCCCAGGTAGGGGCCGAGGACGGTAGTGGGGCATTTGTCCTTGTCGTCGAAGAATCCCAGGACGCGGTATCCGAAGCTTTGCTCGGATTTCATCTCCTCGGCCAGTCGCATCGCGGTGGCGTTGTAGCCTACGAAGACGACTCGGGTGAAGTTGCGCCCGCGGCGGCGGTAGTGCTTGACGATCATGCGGGAGGTGATCCACCACAGTGGGAGGCCCACCAGGCACATTCCGTAGAATTCGAGATATGCCCACCAGGGAATGACGAATATCCCGAGGAACGACAGCATGGCCAGAAAGAACAGGGCATGTATGCCCACGGCCTGGAATGCCGAGAACACCATGTGGTCCATGTATATCGTGCGGTTTCCCTTAAGCCTCGAGAACCAGTAGGCCACTGGGATGTAGGCTACGTTGAGCACGAGCCATATCTGGCGGAGCAGCGGGGAGTTGGCCACCTCGGGGTTGAGCAGTGTTGTAACCCAAAAGAGGAGGTTGACCACCACGAAGTCCATGGCGGTGATAATCGATGATATGTATTGACCGTATTTTCCTTTATGGATACTTGTCATTAACCAGGGGTTAGCTTGAAAAGCATGCCTCGAGGCAAGATGGCCTCAAAGCATGCTGGTATTGGGGGCTTTGTTAAAGCTTGGTGTCGATCACTTTGATCTTCTCCTCGAGGACCTTTATGTCGTCCTTAAGGCGCTCGATCTTCTTCTGCATTTCGCGCACGAGGGAGTCGCCGGTCTTCGACTTGGAGTTGAAGAAGAGGAGGTTGTTCTCGTAGGTGTTAAGCTCGGATTTGCGTTGCTCGTAGGCACGGATCATGCGCTCGCGTTCGCGCAGCATCTTGATCTCGTCGCCGTCCATTTCGGCCAGGGAGTTCTCGAAGCGAGCCATCTGCTCGCCTCGCACGCGCATGTCGAGGGCTTTGTAAAGGGCGTTGACGATCTCGCGGTAGGAGTCGTACACTTTGTCCTTTTCGCGGAAAGGCACGTGTCCGATTCCTTGCCATTGAGCGTTGAGCTCGCGCACGCGTGCGATAGCTTCGTCGCGGTCCATCTCGGCGGTGTCGATAGCCTTTAGGGCGTCGATAATGTCGCGCTTGGCCTTGAGGTTGGCTTGCTCTACGGCTCTCGCTCCGGAGGTTTTCTCCTTGCGTGCGTCGAAGAAGTGGTTGCAGGCCGTCTGGAAGCGCTTCCACACGTTGTCGCTGTGCTTTTTGGGGACAGTGCCGATCTGTTTCCATTCCTTCTGGAGCTGGGCGAGGGCTTCACCGGTGGCTTTCCAGTCGGTGCTGTCCTGCAGGGCCTCGGCTTTTTCGCAGAGGGCGATTTTCTTGGCGAGGTTGGCTTGTAGCTCGTCCTTCATTGAGCGGAAGTGCTCGGCCTTTGCGGCGAAGAACTTGTCGCAGGTTTCGCGGAAGCGGGCGAACAGGGTGTTGTTCATCTTCTTGGATGCGAAGCCGAGTTTCTTCCAATCGGCCTGGGCCTCCATAATCTGAGCAGTCATTGCTTCCCACTGAGCGTAGGTGCGTAGGGCAGAGAAGTCGAGGGCCTCGACGCGCTCGCAGATTGCGGTTTTGGCCAGCTCGTTGTCGCGCTCGCGGGCCTTGCGTTCTTCGAAGAATGCTTGGTATTTTTTGTTGATGGCGGCCGAGGCGTCCTTGAAACGGTTCCAGATCTCCTCGCGCTGCTCCTTGGCCACGGGGCCGGTTTCGCGCCACTTGTCGTGGAGGTCCTGGAGGCGCTTGAAGGCGGTGATGACGTCACCCTCGTTGACGAGAGCCTCGGCTTGCTCGCAGAGCAATTGCTTGGTGTCGAGGTTCTTGCGGAAGTCGTAGTCGCGCAGGTCCTTGTTGATTTTGAGCTGGTCGTAGTAGCGCTCGACGGCGTCCTGATAGCGTTTCCACACGTCGGAGGCTTCGGTCGGGGGTACTTCGCCGATGAGCTTGAAGTCCTGCTGGAGCTCCTTGAAGCGGGGGAAAGTGCGGTTGACGTTGTCGGTGTCGGCGGCCATCTCTACCAGGGAGGCGATGATGGTGTTCTTTTTCTCGAGGTTGGCTTTGCGCTCCTCCTCCATTGCGGCGGCCGCGGCGGCTTTCTTCTCCTTGACGACGTTGAGGAGTTCCTTGAGTTTTTCCTCGATCTCCGAGACGGCCGGGGTGAACGCCTCGGGGTCGTTGCCGGCGGCGATAAACTCCTCGCGCTGTGCCTCGATCTCGGCGTTATGGAATGTGTAGAAGATTTGTTTCAAGCGGCTTACGCCCTCGCGAGAGATGTCGGCGGCGGGGAGGTCGGCTATGTGAGCGAGTCGCTCGACAACCTCTTCCTTGCTCGCGGGGAGGGTGGATTCCTTCTCAGGCTCCTCCTCGGCTTTGGGTTCCTCTTCGGCTTTGGGTTCCTCTTCGGCTTTGGGTTCCTCTTCGGCTTTGGGTTCCTCTT
>JAJBVP010000030.1 GCA_020859755.1 Bacteroidales bacterium
AGACCTCTTATATGCATACCTCAAAACACAGGGATTTGTAGGTGTCCCTAAAAAAGCCGCCCCGTGGTGGGCGGCTTTTGGTATTGTAGGTGGATGGGATTATTTCTCCTCGATGGTGACAGCGCGGTCGAGAGCTACGTACTTCTCGCCGAGGTCGCAGAGGTTGCCATTGTTGATGGTAACGTCGAGCTGCGAAGCGGGTACGCCTTGCTTCTCAAGATACTTGGCAACGCCGTTCACGCGGTTGTGGCGGAGACGGGTGTTGATTTGGTCGTTGCCGGTGTAGTTGTCGGCCCAGCCGGTGAGGACGTACTGCTTGTTGGGGTTGTCCTTCATTACGTTGGCAACAGCCTCAAGCACGGTAGCGTCGGTCTTCGACATCTTGTAGACGTTGATGGGGTAGTAAACGGTAGCAAGGGGAGCCTTCTCAACCTTGGCCTCGGGCACGGGGCGGTTGAGGCAGTCCTTAAGCTGACGCTCGAGGTCGTTGATGCGAGCGTCGGCAGCCTGCAGGCGAGCGATGTAAGCGTCGCAGTTCTCGGGCTCGGGGCAAACGGGAACAACGGGGCAGCTCCACTCGCGCTTCTTGAACAGGTAGGTAACGTTCAAGAGAGCCTGTGCGTTGTAGGAGGTCTTGTTGGTGTAGGTGAGCTCATTGGAGTGGTTGTCGGTAGCGACGAAGCGGAGGTCGAGACCGATCTGCACTTGCTTGGAGACGTTGAAGGTGTTGGTGATACCGCAGCGCCAAGCGATCACACGGTCGTGAGCGTTCTTCCAGTCAACATCGCCGTTGGCGTCCCAGGTTTTCTTGTATGCCCAGTAAGCACCACCACCGACGTATACGCCAAGGTTATAGATGCGTCCGGGATGGTAACCGCACACCCAGTTGGTGACATTGAACATCACGTCGCTCAACAAGCCTACCTCGGAGTAAACCTGCTTGTAGTATTTGCCGTACATCTCATCGTACGGGCCGCCGATCTCGGAGAGGGCTTTCATCTTCTGCCAGTTGGCACCGATGCGAACACCCAAGAGGGGCGAGAACCACTTGCCAACATAGAGGCCAGCGGTGGGCTCCCAACGGTCCTTCCAGTCGCGAGCCGAGCCGTGCTCGGAGAAGTGGATGCCGATACCACCCTCACCTGTGATGAACCAGTTGTCTTTGAAACGGTTGAACAGATAGCCTTGCGAGCAATCGTCAACGTAAGTGATTTCTTGCGCTTGCTCCTGGGCGGCAAGAGTTTGTCCAAGGGCAAGAACACATGCACATGCAAGTAAAGTAAGCTTCTTCATATAAGTTAAATGAATATTGAATTTATGTGCTTGATTGTAATAGACCAATTTTGCGCCAAAGTTAAGCATTTTTTCTTAATTGACGCAAAATTGTGCAAATTTTTTTCACATAATTCTTCTAAAGTACCAATTTGGACCCAAGATTTTAACTTTAGAGGCGACGATGGAGGTATCCGAGCACTTCGTTGAGGATGTTTTGAGGAGTGTAGCCGAATTTCTCATCGAGCACTTTGTAGGGGGCGGAGGCGCCGAATCGGGTGAGGCCATAGATGTAGGCATGGGGGCCGCACACCTCGCGCAGCGACGCGGGCAGACCGGCCGAGAGGCCAAACACGTGAACGCCGTGGGGGATCACCGACTCACGGTACTCCTGGTCTTGACGCATAAACAGGCCGATCGATGGAATCGATACCACGCGGCTCTGAATTCCCTCGGCCTCGAGCAAGACAGCGACCTCGCACAGGAGGGATACCTCGGAGCCGTTGCCCACCATCACCACCTGGGGATGGGGCGAGTCCATAACCACGTAGCCGCCTTGGCGGGCGCCTTGTGCCTCGCGGTAGCGGTCGCCGGTTACCGAGGGGAGGTCCTTGATGTCCTGGCGGGAGAGGATCAGCCCTGTGGGGCATTCTCGGTTGTCCATGGCCATTTGCCAGCATACGGTGGTTTCGGCCGAGTCGGCGGGACGGAGCACGAGCATTGCCATTTTGCCGCTGAGGTTGTCCATCTGCTCGAGCAGGCGTATCTGGGCCTCTTGCTCCACAGGCTCGTGGGTGGGACCGTCCTCACCTACGCGGAACGCGTCGTGGCTCCATATATATTTGACTGGGAGCTCCATTAACGCCGAGAGTCGCACTGCGGGCTTCTCGTAGTCGCTGAACACGAAGAAGGTGCCGCAGCCGGCGATCATTGCGCCGTGGAGCACGATGCCGTTCATGAGCGATGCCATGGTCAATTCCGAAACGCCAGCTTGGAGGAAGGCGCCGGTGAAGTCGCCCTTGGCAAGGGCGTGGGTCTGCTTGAGGAAGCCGTCGGTTTTGTCGGAGTTGGCGAGGTCGGCCGACGATACGATCATGTTGCCCACTTTGCGAGCCAGCTCGGCGAGCACGTTGGCCGAGGCGGTGCGGGTAGCTTGGTTGGCCTTATGGACGATAGCCTCGTAGTCGATTTCGGGCAGACGGCCTTCGATGAAGCCCTTGAGGGTAGCGGCCTGCTCGGGGTTGGCTTTCTCCCAAGCCTCGAAGGCGTCGCGGCGCTCCTTGACGATGGCGCGAAGCTCGTAGGCACGCTTGGCGTACAGCTCTTTCACGTCGTCCCAGATCACGAACGGGTTCTCGGGGTCGCCGCCGAGGTTGCGCACGGTAGCGTCGTAGTCGGCGCCCGATTTCGACAGTGGTTGGCCGTGGGTGGAGGTTTTTCCCTCGAACGACTCGCCGTCCTTGGTGACGGCACCGCGTCCCATCACGGTGTGTCCTATAATTAATGTGGGGCGCTCAGTTTCGCCCTGTGCCTTGGTAAGGGCGTCGGCGATAGCTTGAGGATCGGAGCCGTCGATTTCGAGCACGTTCCAGGCCCAAGCGCGGTATTTGGCGGCGACGTCCTCTTGGTCGACATCGGCCACCATGGTCGAGAGTTGCACCTTGTTGGCGTCGTAGAACATTATAAGGTTGTGCAACCCGAGCAGTCCGGCGATACGGCCAGCGCCTTGGGAGATCTCCTCTTGGACTCCACCGTCGGAGATGAATGCGTAGGTCTTGTGGGCGATAGCGTCTCCGAAACGTGCCACGAGGAAACGCTCGGCGATGGCGCACCCCACAGCCATGCAGTGACCTTGTCCGAGGGGTCCAGAGGTGTTCTCAACGCCACGTTTGGGGTCAAGCTCGGGGTGGCCGGGGGTAACTGAGCCCCACTGGCGGAACTGTTGCAATTCGTCGGTTGTGTATTTGCCGGTGAGGGCCAGGGCGGAGTATAGCATTGGCGACATGTGACCGGGGTCGAGGAAGAATCGGTCGCGGGCGATCCATGTGGGGTCGTCGGGGTCGGTGACCAGGAACGAGGAGTAAAGCACGTTGACGAAATCGGCGCCACCCATAGCGCCACCGGGGTGACCGCTTTTGGCTTTCTCGACCATCGAGGCGGCGAGCACGCGGATGTTGTTGGCCGCGCGTGTCATGAGGTTTTGGGTCTCTTTGTCCATTGTGAAGAGGTTTTAGGGGCGCCGACGCGCCAATGATTATTTTTGGCAAAATTAAACAAAATTCGCGACACTCGGGGGTTAAGGCGGGGATTTTTTGTTGCCGATTAGGGGAGGGGATGTTGTCGACGCGATGGAATCGCGTCGCACGGTGGCCTGGAGGTTATTGGGGCCTGAGGGCGACGTTGGCAAGGAGGAGGCCTTGGATCATCACGGCCGTGGGCCACGTGCCGTTGAGGGCAACCTTGCCGTAGGTCATAGGCTGAGCGTCGTTATCGGGGCAGGAGGGGGGACCACCCTCAAGAGATGGGCCTTGTCGGGAAGCTTTAGGGGCGGCATTGGGGATTAGCTCCTCGGAGAAGACGCAGGTGACGGGGGATGCGAGGGTGGCGTGGGCCCGGCGGAGCTTGGTGCGCAGGGCGCGTGCCAGGGGACAGCCTTTCACCTTCCAGAATTCGGCCACTTGCAGTTTCCGGGGATCCATCTTGAGCGCGGCTCCCATTGATGAGAACACGCGGCCGTGCTCGCTGCGGCTGGCCTCTTGCAGGAGAAGGGCCTTGTCGCTGAGCGAGTCGATGGCGTCGATGATGATGTCGTATTTGTTCCAGTCGTAGGATGATGCTGTCTCGGGGCAGTAGCGCTCGAAACGGGTGGTGACCTTTAGCTCGGGGTTGATGTCGCGAAGGCGCTGTGCAAGCACGTCCACTTTTGGCTGGCCGATTGTAGAGTGGAGGGCTGGGAGCTGGCGGTTGATGTTGCTGGCGGCCACGCGGTCGGCGTCGACAAGGGTGATGTGGCCCACGCCGGAGCGCACGAGTCCCTCGGCCGTCCATGAGCCTACGCCACCCACGCCGAGCACGATGGCGCGCAAGGAGCGAATGCGCCGCATCTCATCCTCGCCCACCAGTAGCTCAGTTCGGTCGGTCCAACCAGCCACTTAGTCGTCGAAGGTCATTTCGTCGAAGCCGGCGGCGTCAAATTCGTCGTCGTTGTACTCCGACGATCCGTAGAATTCCTCGTCGATGTCCATGTCGGCAGCGGCTTGGCGAGCCTTGGCCTCGGCTTTGGCGTCAAATTCCTCGAAAGCCATCTCCTGAGGCGGCGCTTGGCCTACGGAAAGGGTGCACAGGGGGTCCTTGAGGGTTTTGCCGGTGATCATCTCTTTCATCTCGATGAAGAAGGAGCGGTCGGTCATGTAATCGAATGTGAACATGAGTTTTTGACCCTCGTCGTCGATTTCGTTGGAGAGGATTGTTTCATCCATCAGGTAAACGTCCTGGTCGGAGTCGGCCCCCATGTCCTCGAGGGTGATTTCCCGCTCTTTTTCCCAGTCGCCATCGCAAAGGAAGAATGAGCACATTTGGTTTTTGTCGTAGCCCACAGCGTCGCATATGGCGTTTTTGAGCTCGAGGAACGTGGCGTCGGCGTCGATTTTTATTTCGCGTTTGAAGTTGTCAACTTCGTCGCTTACGATACGGAAATTGTATATCATGGTCGTACGTTTATTACATGCTTTTGGCTTGTGAATCATTTCACGGTGCGAATATAACAAATATTCGCGAGTAAAAACGTCAAAATTTTTGATAAAAATTTAGTTTCGATTGTTAATAAAGTAATAATGATGATTTTGCGTCAAAAACTTTTTTGCGGAAAGCTCATCAATTCAGGCGTTTTAACCCCTAAAAACCAAAAACCAGAAACTTTAAACTTCACCCTTTAAACTTTGCGAAGCATGATGTTCTTAGAATTACTTTCGGTATTGGCAGTGGCCGTTGTCGGGGCCGCTATAGTGGCGATGGTGGCCGGAGGAGCCGCTGTTGTGTTTTTCTCCTTGTACAAGCTGATCGTTGCGTCGGTGAGCATGAAACAAAAACGGGCGATCCCCGTCAGGGTACCGCGCCGTTAATGTGACTCCTACAGGATTCAAACCTGTAACCTTCTGATCCGTAGTCAGATGCTCT
>JAJBVP010000170.1 GCA_020859755.1 Bacteroidales bacterium
CACGGATAGCACGGCGTCCTTGCCCGCGTATTTTATGGGATAGGTGTAGTGGTAGACGGAGCCGAGGTCAGTCCAGTCCTCCGACTCGTCGGTGGAGGGGATGAGGTAGTTGCTGTCGACTTTATATTCTAAGCTCAGGTAGGGCAAATTTGTGGAGCTGTCGCGGTGCTTGCCCCACATTATCACGTTGTCGTTTTCCTCCAACCTGATGTCATCTGTGCCCAATGGAGGCTCACCGGGGGTAAGCGTCGCGGGATCCACGCCGAGCACATTCTGCACGTAGGCCCGGCGCAGGTAATCGCCGCCCCACTCCTCAGCCCGTGCCACTCCCGGGGTCATCAGCCCCAGCACCATGACATATAGTATTAACTTCTTCATTGAATTTATGCTTTTGAGGTAAAGCTAAAGCTTTTGTCATGCATAGACAGCTGGCTCCGCCACCTCTCTTCTTTATATATTCTTCTTTTCTCTACCCCCAAGCTGAAGCATGGGGTTTTAAATCGACATGTGGCTACGCCACAAACTGTGCAATGTGAAATGTGCAATGCTAAATTCCGCCTTGGTTGGTTTCGACTGCCCAGCTTTTCCATGTACCGTTAAGGATGGCGCTAACCAGCCCCCCTTCATAGAGGAGGTAATAGGTTGTGCCGGTGCCGACGTGGCTCTGCGTCTTGCCGGTGTAGCGCACACCGCGGAACACGCCGGAGGAGGAGAAGGCCGACTTGGCCGATTCGTAGTTGCAGAACGGCACCACCTCGTCGCCAACGCTATGGAAACAGATCATCGGCAGCGTGGGTGTCCATTCCTTGGTGAGGTTGTTCAACTCGAGGGCCTTGGCCAGCGCCACATAGGGCTTGGCGGCCGAGCGGGTCATGGATTGGCCAGTGAAATACTTGTAGAGGCCCTCGGTAACCATCTTCTCGAAGGTGCAAACGCCGTCCGAGTTGGTCAGGCAGTCGCCGTTGGCCTTGGAGTAGGCTTTCACGCGGTCGTTGATGTCGTCGGTGGTGAACTGCTTCGATGCGATGTCGTCCAAGGCCCCTGAGGCAACCAAATCGGCGCTCATGAAGTCGTCGGATGTATATTTGCCCTTGATATAGGGGTTGGCATCGACCATTCCCTTGATGATCAGGGGGAGTACGCGCGGCATATTCACCTTGTTCTCCTCCACGTACTTCATCATGTGGGTCAGCGGGTCGTAGGGGCCGTCGCCGCAAACCGAACCGAGGTAGTTGTATTTGTCGGCAAGGTTGTGGGTCTCGATGTATTTGTGCACGGCCATCGACACGGAGCCGCCCTGGGAATAGCCAACCGACATGGAGTTGAGTTTGGAGCAGTCGTTGCCGGTGAGAGCCTTGTACAAGCTAAGTCCGCCAGCAACTCCGTCGAGCACTTGGCGCGCCGTAACGCTTTGGTAAAGGTAGGGATGGGCGCGGTCAACGGTCTCGCCATAGCCCTCATAGTCGGGGATGATCACCAGCGACTTGGTGGAGTTGCTGTGGGCGTGGAGAGCCAGCATACCCACGTCGGTGGCCAACGCTTTCACGCCCCCGATGCCGTCGGCGAGCCAGGCGGGGAAGTTGGAGGGTGCCTCTTTGTCGGAGCAGATGGTCACATGGCAACCGATGATCACGTTATTAGGCATGGAGAATACCTCGAGGACGCCGAGCGCGAATCGCGGATAAACGATTACGCCAGAGAGATATACCGAGTTGCCAGAGGCGTCAACCGTCTTGTAGGTGTAGCGAGTCGACTTGATGCCGAGAAGCACCTCCTCGGTGGTGTTGGCGCCAAGTTCGTCGGCTACCTCCTCCTTTGCCTCGGGGAGAGCGGCAAGTTGGTCGTCTAGCCAAGAGTTCCACAGGTCGGCGTCGTCGCTGTTGGCTGCCGTCTGCTCCTGCACGAGGCGGTTAAGGTAATCCTCGACGGCGATCTGGGAGGATTCGCCTTCGGTAACTTGCACGTTGTCAATGGTATATGGCATACCCGCATCGTAGTCGCCAGCGTCGGCGGCATCGGATGTAGGGTCGAACGTCACCTCATCGTTGTCGTCGTTGTCGCCCGAGCCTTTGGGATCGTCATCGGAGCAAGCCGCTAAGGCTACGCTCACCAAGGCTGTCAATAATATCGCACGTATCTTCATAAGTTGTTAGTAGGTAGATGTTTATTTCGATTGATAGATTATAAATTCTTCGGGGGTGGCGATGCACAGGTTGTCGAACAGCGCCCCGTTCGATACCTGCACATGGGAGCCAAGCGTGTGGGTTACCAGGTAGGTGTAGAGGTTCTTGTAGCTGTCGGCGGGATTGGAGGAGAGGAAGCCGACGAGGTTGTTGGAGAAGCGGTCGCTTAGGTAGGTGCCAAGGTCGAGCGAGTAGCAGTCGGCAAATGATTGCTCGTTGCTCGCCGCGCTGCTCATGGCCAGCACACCAGGGATCCCCTCGGCCTGCTCGAGCATATTCTGGGAGTAGCACGGCTCAAAAAGCATCAGCATCTTGCGGAAGGTCATGCTTTCAAGCGTCGTGCGCAACTGATTGGCAGTGAATAGGTTGTCAGCAAGCCAATTGAATGCGCTCGATTTGCTGCCGTGGCCGCTCCAGAACAGAAGCACGTTGGCAGTGGCGTCGGCCGGTAGCACTACGGGCAGGCGGTCGCTGCTGTTGCCGAGCAGGATGGAGCAGATGTCGTCGGGCGTGAGGTCGCCGCTGCGGTAGTCGATCTCCACATTATTATATAGGTTGGCCCCGTCGGTGGAGGAGCGCACCTCGCCAGGCCAGGCGTTGCGGTCGCTGTGGGCGAGGTCGTCGGAGATAATCAAGATGATATGGTCGTCGGGGAAACCGTTGGTTTTCAGGAGTTGGTACACGTTGAGCACGTCGGCCTGGTGGCGGTAGTTGCGCCAATCCTGTGAGCCTTGGATCAGCACCGCCCACTGCGATTGGATGGGGAGGTACTGGGTCGATGTGCCTTGGTCGGGAATAGTGATCTGCTTGCGCGCCTGCCAGTTCCACGAGGCAAGCGTTGCCTCGGTGCGGTAGCCACCGTCGGTGCTCATGTAGTCGATCGGCACGATGGCGCCGTCGTAGATTGTCCAATGCACGTAAGCACTGCTAATCAGCGAGGTATAAGCCTCGTTGTCGAACCGCAGCATGCCGCTCGCACCGATCATGCGGGCGTTTCCGCCACTGCGTAGTCGCAAGATCTGCAAGGCCATGTCCAGTTCGCTCCACACGTGGGCGTCGTCCGAGCCGGAAGCCGTCATATTCCGTAATATTTCGTTATAATCGCTCTGGCCAGTCGCCTGAGCCACGGTCGCGGCAAAACCCGCCAATAGCACCGCATCGTAAAGTTGTGCCTCCACGCCCGCGAGGTTGCGTCCAAAGTGCATCTCGTAAGCCACTTGGAAACCAGTCGTCGGGTCGGCATACTGCGCCACGCCTTCTATTCCCTCGGCAAGGTCGCCAAGGGTGATCAGTGAGGCCGAAAGAGCCGCATCGGAGAACAACAGGCGGGGGCAAGCGTCGCCAAGTTCTTGGCGAATTTGCAGCACGGCGTGCGTTTGCTGCAGCGTCTGCGTGACGCAAATCGCGCAATCGGCACCGCTGGAGAGCGCTGCTCGCGCATGGCTCTCCAGCTCGCCGTCGCTGGTGTATTCTAAGATAGTTGAGACAGATAGGCCAAGTTCGATTGCCACAAACGGTATCCAGTCGTGGAAAGTTTTGCCATAAACATCGTCAGGAACAAGCAGACAAATGCTCCTCGCACCTGATCCCCAGGCTTTTGACAACAGAGCCTCGCATTGGCTAACGTCGGTTTCGGTCAATGTCCACAGGAAAGGCGTGCGCTGCGACACCCCCGCCGCACCCACCGAATAGCGACGGATTATATCCTCGCTCGACGCGCTGGGCGAGATCAACGGCTTGTTGTAGCGGGCGAACGATGTTGCCATTAGTTCGACATTAGAACTGCGCATCGGCCCGATCACCATCTTCACGTCCTCGCGTGCGGCCA
This sequence comes from Bacteroidales bacterium, assembly GCA_020859755.1. Lineage (GTDB taxonomy): Bacteria > Bacteroidota > Bacteroidia > Bacteroidales > Muribaculaceae > JAJPXC01. The sequence goes on from JAJBVP010000170.1 coordinate 4,012, forward strand.
AGTGGCTTGCTAATGTGGTAAGGTTCTCAGTATCTTCGTCGTACCATTCAAAAGCCAACGCCACGGAGGTGCTGTCGCCATTGGCCACTGCCGCTTCGATCCCCGCGGTGGCGAAAAGTTGCTGCGCCCATTGGGCAGTCTGCTCGAAGCGCTCCTTATAGGCTGCGTCCTCGCTCAGCGGCAGCACGATAGCCACCCGGCAGGTGTCGACCTTCACGCTCGAGTAGTGCCTCTCCACCACGTCGCCGTCCTTGCACGCCGAAATTCCGCAGCACAGTGTTGCGAACATCATCAGGGGCAATATTGAGAGGGCGTGTTTCATTGGGCGAGGTAAGCTTTTTCTTTGGTGATTGCGGCAGAACGATGTTGCTCCACCATATTGCTTAGCAGTGATTTATAATCCTCGGAAACAGTGAGACCGCAGTAGCCCGATTCCAAGTCGTAGACGATATGCTTATCTTGTTCGCGGCCCTCAGCCCAGTTGCCGATCCATTCCTCCACCGCCGTCGCCAAACTCTTGGTCATCGACAGCGGAATCCGAGAGGAGTAAGGGCGCATATCGGTGTTGATCCCAAGGGTGTAGAACGATACGGCATACTCACGGTTGTAGCGAAGTAAGCCTTGGGCGACATCGGCGTTCATTGGCATAGCCATCTGATAACCGTTATCTATCTGGTATGCAAGACGATAAGCCGAATCGGCCAAGATATAATCTTCGCCCTTGGGGAGAGCGAAATGAGTAACGTTAATAGCTCGAGTGCCGTCGCTTACGCCCTGCAAAAATCCTAATACAGCATCCTTTGGGCCATCACCAACCAAAGCCACGCTTTCCACGTCGCCCATAGCGTCATTGACGGTCATAGCAGCCTGATAGGCAGCCCCATAAAGCGAAAAATACATCGTGTTAACAGGAAGCGACGCATCACGGCTCTCCACCAACAGATGCGTCACCTTGGGATTCTCGGTCAGCAAATCTTCGCGCTCCCGAAGCAGTGGTTCATAACTGTCGTTACACCACACGATGAGCGTGCGCGAATCGTCAAGCTCCAAGTTCTGCACCCACAGGAATATGTCCATCGCGTCGCCAAGCGAGAGGTTTTCGGCTGAGTCCAAGCGCTCGAGCGTAAGGAGCAGATCGTGGCGCTTGGTAGCGGCGACCACCCCGCTGTAGATCTCGTCGTTGTAAGTGATGTCGCCAAGCTGATTCTCTCCGTATACGAAAACCACAGCGTCGCGATCATCCTCCACAGCCGCATCATCGATCCAAAGGGTTTCGCCATCCTTGGTGCACCCCACCAAGAGCATGGCCACCGCAGCCAACACACACAATCTACACAAAGTCTCTAACATTAATCTACTGTGCCTAAAAACAATAGTTCGTTAAAAATTTGACATATGGTTAAGCGGCTGCGGCCGCCACGC
>JAJBVP010000103.1 GCA_020859755.1 Bacteroidales bacterium
CAATTCCTTCTCCTGGTCCTGCGCCTCTTTTGTCTACGCTCACGTTTATGGGTTAGTCTTTGCGGGGTTGGGGAAGGGGGGAGGGAAGGTCGGAGGTTGCAGGCTTGATGCCGTCACGCTCGAGCAGGGCGTCGATGGTGGCGTCGTGGCCACGGAAGCGACGGTAGAGTTCGGCGGGATTCTCGGTGCCACCCTTCTCGAGGATGTTCTTGCGGAACGACAGGGCGGTGGCGGGGTCGAAGATGCCGTTCTCCTTGAAGTGGGCGAACGCGTCGGCATCCAGTACCTCAGCCCATTTGTAGCTATAGTAACCAGCGGCGTATCCACCGGCAAAGATGTGGCTGAACTGCGGGGAGATCATGGCCCCGGCCTCGGCGGGAAATATCTGCACCTGCTCGATGGCAGCGTTCTCAAATGCCACAGGGTCGTCGACGGGTTGGGTGATCGAGTGCCACGCCATGTCGAGGTAGCCGAAGTTGAGCTGGCGCACGCAGGCGTAGGCGGCTCCGTATTGGGAGGATTTCACCAGTTTGTCGACCAGCTCTTGGGGGATGGCTTCTCCGGTCTTGTAGTGGCGTGCGAATCCGTCAAGGAATTCTTTCTCGGTGAGGTAATTCTCGTTGAACTGGGATGGGAGCTCCACGAAGTCGCGGTAAACCGAGGTACCCGACATGGAGGCGTATTTGGTGTTGGCGAGCAGGCCGTGAAGGGCGTGGCCAAATTCATGGAGGAATGTCTCCACCTCGTAGGGTGTCAACAGCGAGGGTGCGTCGGCAGTGGGCTTGGTGAAGTTCATCACGATCGACACGTGGGGACGCTCGTTGGAGCCGTCGGAGTCGATGGATTGTGAGCGGAAGCCGGTCATCCATGCTCCGGGGCTCTTGCTGTCGCGGGGGAAGAAGTCGGTGTAGATGATGCCCACGTAGGAGCCGTCCTTGTCTTTTACCTCATAGGCCTTCACCTCGGGATGATACACCTCGATGTCGGGGTTGTAGGTGAACGTCAGGCCGTAGAGCTTGGTGGCGAGGCCGAACACGCCGTCGATCACGTTGTTAAGCTCGAAATAGGGGCGGTATTCCTCCTCGTTGTAGTCGTATTTGGAGGCTTTCAGCAGGTTGGAGTAGTAGCTGTAATCCCAGGGTGTAACGGTGAACGTGGGGTCGTTCTCCAGGTGCTGGGCAAACTCGTTCAATTCCTTCATCTCGGCCTTCATCGCGGGCACGTAGGCGTCGCGCAGGCGGTCGAGCAGGTCGTACACGCCAGCGGGGGTTTGCGCCATGGTGCGCTTGAGCTTGTGCTCGGCATAGGTTTTGGAGCCGAGGAGGTTGGCCAGTTGGAGACGCTTCTGGGAGATTTGACGGATGATGTCCTTGTTGGAGAACTCGCCTTGGGTGTTGCGTCCGTTGTAGAGGCGGTACATCTTCTCGCGCAGGTCGCGGCGCTTGGAGTATTTCATGAAGGCCATGTAGGTGGGCTGGGCGAGGGTGAACAGGTACTCCCCGTCGCGGCCTTTCTCCTTGGCGGCAAGGGCGGCGGCGTCGATCGAGCTTTGGGGGAGGCCTTCGAGGTCGTCCTTGGTGAGCCATATCTCATAGGTGTACAGCTCCTTGAGCACGTTTTGCCCGAATCGGGTGGTGAGGTCGCTCAGGTCGGCCGAGAGCTGCTTGAATGTCTCGCGGTCGGGGCCCTCGAGGTTGGCGCCTTGGAGGGCGAAGGCGTCGTAGGTTTTTTGGAGCAGCATTTGATCCTCGGGGTCGAGGGTATACTGGTCGGTGGGGTCGACAGCTTTGCTATGGCCGTCCAAGGCGGTCGCCCCCAGGGGGCCGCATACGTTATCGTAAACCGTCTTCACGCGCTTCCAGAGGGCCTCGTTGAGGGTGACGGAGGTGGAGAAGTCGCTTAATTTTTGGTAGACGCGCAGGGAGAGGTCCATCATCTCGGTGTCGTTCATGGCCGAGGTCATGGCATCGAATACTTCCACCACGCGTTCCAAGTCGTTGCCCGAGCGCTCGTAGGCGACGATGGTGTTCCGGAACGTGGGGACCTCCTGCTGGTCGCATATGGCGTCGATTTCTTGCCGGGCAAGCTGGATACCACGATCGATAGCCTCCTCATAATCAGCCGTTTTCACGCTGTTAAAGGGGACGGTGTTGTGAACCGTGTTGAATTCCTGGAAGAAGGGATTGGCGGCCGACGCTGAGGCCGCGGTAGCTGCTGTTAACACTGATATTAGTATTTTCTTCATGTTTAATGATCGGTTTAACGAGGCTCGTTGTGTAAAATGAGCCTCCAAAGTTACTAAAATTTGGCGAATCGGCCAAGTTGGAGTAACTTTGCAACCTGAATTATGGAATTTCAACTGCAATCGACAGCCCCCGGCACCGCGGCACGCGCGGGCCTGATCACCACCGCCCATGGCCAGATCGAGACCCCGATCTTCATGCCCGTGGGTACGGTAGGCAGTGTCAAGGCCGTGCACGTCAAGGAGTTGCACGATGAGGTGAAGGCTCAGATTATTCTGGGCAACACCTATCATCTGTATCTACGACCAGGCGTGGAGGTGCTACGCCAAGCGGGTGGATTACATAAATTTAACTCTTGGGACGGCCCCATATTGACCGACAGCGGCGGCTACCAAGTGTTTTCCCTGGCCGACAACCGCAAGCTCACGGAGGAGGGTGCCCATTTCCGCTCCCATATCGACGGGTCGAAGCATCTGTTCACCCCCGAGAAGGTGGTTGACTTGCAGCGCGCTATCGGCTCGGATATCATGATGGCTCTTGACGAGTGTCCCCCGGGCACGTCGGAGCGCGGCTATGCCCGCAAGTCGCTCGACCTTACCCACCGCTGGTTGCGTCGAGGCTGGCAGCGATATAAGGAGACGGAGGGTCTGTACGGCTACTCCCAGGCGTTCTTCCCCATCGTCCAAGGCTGCACCTACAAGGACCTGCGCCAGGAGTCGGCGCGCTTTGTCAGCGACCTCGGGGCCGAGGGCAACGCGATTGGCGGATTGGCCGTCGGGGAGCCTGCCGAGGTGATGTACGAGATGATAGAGGTGGTCAACGACATCCTGCCCAAGGATCGTCCGCGCTACCTGATGGGCGTGGGCACGCCCGCCAACATCCTCGAGGCTATCGACCGCGGCGTGGACATGATGGACTGCGTGATGCCCACGCGCAACGGCCGCCGAGGCATGCTGTTCACCAAGCACGGCATAATGAACATGCGCAACGCCAAGTGGGCCAACGATTTCTCGCCACTCCAAGAGGACGGCCCCACGGAGATCGACCGCATCTACTCCAAGGCCTACGTGCGACATCTGTTCATCGCCGAGGAGTTTCTGGCCATGCAGATCGGGTCGATCCACAACCTGGCTTTCTACCTGTGGCTCGTGGGGGAGGCCCGCCGCCACATTATCGCTGGCGACTTCGCCAAGTGGAAACCGCAAATTCTGGAACAAGTAACCCGCCACCTGTGATGTTCACGATTCTCGACCGTTACATAATACGCAAGTTCCTTGGCACTTACATCTTCGCCATTATCCTGATTTTGGCGATAACGGTGATGTTTGACATCAACGAGAAGCTGGATTCGTTCCTCAAGGCGCCGCTCCACGCCACCATATTCGACTATTTCGTCAACTTCCTCCCCTACTTCGCCAACCAGTTCTCGCCGCTGTTCACGTTCATCGCCGTCATCTTCTTCACGTCGAAGCTCGCGGGCAACTCCGAGATTATCGCCATGCTGTCGTCGGGGATGAGTTTCAACCGCCTGTTGAGGCCCTACATGTACTCGGCGGCCGTCATCGCCATCGCCACCTACCTGCTGTCGGCCTACATCATCCCCCCGGCCAACGTGGAGCGTATCGCCTACACCAACACCTACGTCAAAAACAAGCGCGTCGACTACGGGGCCAACATCATGATGCAAGTCGCCCCGGGGGAGATCGCCTACATGAACCGATACGACAACATCACCAAGACTGGACACAAGTTTACCCTCGACAAGTTCAAGGACAAAAAACTGGCCTCGCGCCTCACCGCCCAGACCATCAAGTGGGACACCTTGTACCAGTGGCAGGTGCGCGACTACACAATCCGCGAGTTTCACGACACCCGCGAGAAGATATCCTCAGGGGCGCAATTGGACACCGTCATCCCCTTTGAGCCCCGCGACTTCCTCATCGCCAAAAACGACCAGGAGATGCTTACCACGCCCCAACTCAAGGCCTACATCGACCGTCAGAAACAGCGTGGCGTGGCCAATATCAAGAACTTTGAGATCGAGTACCACCGACGCTATGCCATGACCGCCGCCGCGTTTATCTTGACAGTGATCGGCATGTCGCTGTCGTCGCGCAAGGTGAAAGGGGGAATGGGAATCAATATCGGCATCGGGTTGTTGCTGTCGTTCAGCTACATCCTGTTCATGACCGTGACGTCGACCTTCGCCGTCTCGGGCCTCACATCCCCGCTCGTGGCCATGTGGATCCCCAACGTCATCTACCTGATCATCGCCGTCATCCTCTACCGCCGCGCCTCCGCATCGTAAGGGGGGATTATCCAAATTACGCAATTCAAAATTGGATAAACTACTGATAGACAGTCGAATACCGTTGAATAAATTGGATAATTTGAATAATCGACCCTCCAGCCACCCACAAAAATAAGGGTCACATGCAAAACCCTGTGTACGAGTTCCACGGCCGATGGCGACATCCCATGTCGTAACACTGCTCCCGGCAATAATCATGATCTTTAAGCACACAATTTTGCAGGTGCTGGAAATTTCTTTTTGTTTCTTGCTGTTTCTTCGGGAGGAAATCCTTATGGAGGGCATCAGGAAGGAATTTCTTTTGCGGGGGCGCTTGGGGGGGCCGGCCTTGGACGGCCATCACGCGGATGCCTAGGGGGGCTGGCCTTGGACGGCCATCACGCGGATGCCTGGGGGGCCGGCCTTGGACGGCCATCACAAGCATAAGCAACTATGAGATTTTAACCACTAAAAAACACAAAAAAACACAAACAAGACGGTTGGAAGGTTGAAAAATCCAGCTCGTAAACTCGCTAAAAAACACAAAACCATCCGGATGGAGGGAAGTACCCCTAAGAAATTTGGGTCACATGCAAAACTGTCTGTATGAGTCCCACGGCCGATTATGAACGCCATCGGAGTCGCGGCACGCCAACGATAGCCCTGAGATGGCACGGGGTAACTTCCACAAGACTCGGCGCGGCTCCGATGGCGGCATCCCATGTCGTGACGCTGCTCCACCCGGCAATTTCTTTTTGTTTCTTTTGTTTCTTGCTGTTTCTTAGGGAGATAATTCTTATGGGGGGCATCAGGAAGGAATTTCTTTTGCGGGGACGCTTGGGGAGGGTGGTGATGGCCGTCCAAGGCCGGCCCCCCTGGGGCTGCGCATACGTTATTGC
>JAJBVP010000184.1 GCA_020859755.1 Bacteroidales bacterium
CTGCCGAAATCTTATTTACCGAAAACTTATGAAATTTTATTTGCAGATTACACTTTCCTCCTTTTCCCCTTTCCTCCTTTCCTCCTTTACCCCTTTAATCCCCCTCCCTGTGGCCATCCTGTCCAGCGATTTCATCGCGGTGTCAATCCCCCTTTATTCTTGTTACCCTTTGTTAAATATGTTGAAAATTGTTGTAAGACTTTAAAATAGATAGTAACTTTGTGCCGTAATCTATATACAGGATTATACCATCTAAAATACAGCAACCTAAACATAAACAACCCTTTACTGCCCTTATGAAGAAAACGTTACGCGCATTAGCAGCCTTGGCTATGGCCGCGCTGCTGTCATTGCCCACGCTTGCCTCGGCCGACACAAAGCGCGAGATGCGCTCAACATGGCTCGCTACCGTGTGGCGCATCGACTGGCCGTCTACCGCCGGTACATCATCATCGGTCATCACCAAGCAGAAAAACGAGCTTACCGACTATCTCGACCAGATGGTCGCCACCAACATGACATCCATCTGCTTCCAGGTGCGCTCCATGTGCGACGCCATGTACAAGTCCTCCTACGAGCCTTGGAGCTCCTATCTCACCAACAGCCGAGGCACCGATCCCGGTTGGGACCCCTTGACATTCTGCGTCGAGGAGTGCCACAAGCGTGGACTTGAGTGCTACGCTTGGGTAAACCCCTACCGTTACTCCACCGGATCATCGTGGACCACCTCCCAGGACAAAGCCCTCGAGAACGGCGGCTATATCCTCACCTACGGCACCACCAAAATCCTCAACCCGGGCCTCGAGTACTGCCGCCAGCGCATCGTTAACGTCTGCCAAGAGATCATCACCAATTACGACGTCGACGGAATCCTCTTCGACGACTATTTCTACCCCAACGGAATCCCCGAATCGTCGTCGGCCGAGGATTACACCCTGTGGAAAAACTCAGGAACATCGCTCTCCTTCGGCAACTGGCGCCGCGACAACGTCAACCAAATGGTGAAGGACGTCTACGACATGATTCAGGAAAAGCGTCCCGACGTGCGTTTCGGCATCGCCCCCGCTGGCGGCGCCGGAGCCGACTACGCCTCCTACCCCGGCATGCCAAAGCCCGGCTCCTGGAGCGACTGGCAGTACTCGGGTATCTACTCCTCTCCCCTCGCTTGGATGAACGCCGGAACCGTCGACTTCATTTCCCCCCAGCTATACTGGTCGTGCGACCACTCCACCAACCCCTTCGGGCCCATGTGCTCCTGGTGGAGCCAAGCCGCCGAGCTGTTCAACCGCCACTTCTACGCCTCCCACTCGCTGAGCGAGATCGCCTCGTCGTCGACTCCCGCTACCGTGATCGCCGACCGCGTGCAGCAGGTGGCCTACAACCGCCAATACACCCCCAACAACGCTCCCGGATCGATCTTCTACTCCCAGAGCAACTTCAACTCCTCGATGCGCGCAGCCCTGCTTGCCGACTATTTCTCCAAGCCCGCGCTCACCCCGGTAATCACCTGGAAGACAGCCGACAACTACGCGGCTCCCTCCGGCGGCTCCCACTCCGGCACCTCCCTGTCGTGGAACGCCGTCACCAACCCCTCGCGCTCCAACGCCATCATCCGCTACTCGGTGTACGCCGTGCCCACCACCACCGACCTTGAAAACGCCAAGGGCACCGACGGCGACGGCATTTCGGTCAACTACCTCCTGGGCGTAAGCTACGCCACATCCTATACCCTCGATTCCACGAAAAAGAGCGGATACTGGTACGCGGTGTGCGTCCTCGACGGCTACGGCAACGAGTCGGAGCCCCTGTTGATCGACTACCCCAGCTACTCCGAGACCACCGCTCCCACCCTTATCGCCCCGGCCAACGGCGAGAGCCTCACCGACGAGGTGGCATTCTCCTGGAGCAACGCCGGCGCCCACTCCTACGACCTGCAGATCTCGGCTTCTTCCGATTTCTCCAACATCAAATACACGCTCAACACCTCATCCACCACGGCCCTCGTGGGCGGCGGCTATCTGGGCGTTGGCACATGGTACTGGCGTGTCGTGGCCAACAAGAGCGGATACAAGAGCGCCAACAGCTCCTCCCGCAAGTTTACCCTCACCTCAATCTCCGTGGGCAGCTATGAGCCTGGCTACTCCATCATCACCGATGGCTGCGACTACACCTCTTCGGCCGCATTCTCGGTGAAAAACGACTGGATCCGCTCCACTGACCCCTCGTTCGGCAACTTCTCCACCGAGAGCAACGGCGTGCTCAACCGCACATTCGTGGCTGTGGGCGACTACCTTTACCTCTCCGGCCGCTCCGAGAACGCCTCCTCGGCCACTTGCTACCTCAGCAAATACGACCGCTACACCGGTGAGCATATCTCCGACCTCACCCTCGGCTCCGCAGCCTCGATGAGCTACTACCCCTGCAACACCGTGCTGCGCGACGACGCGGGCCACGTGATGATCGCCAACCTCACCCTCAACATCTCATCTACACCGCTGGTTATCCAAGCTGTTGACCTCGAGACCGGAGCGTTGACCACTCTCGCATCCTTGACCTACTCGGGTGGCGGCCGTGTCGACCATGCCGCTGTCTATGGCGACATCTCATCTTCGACCTACTACATCTTCGCGATGGTGTCGTCGTCCAACACGCTCCTGCGCTGCAAGATCTCCAACGGCACCGCGGGCAATGTCAACGCCTACACCATGGCCACGCCCTACAACAGCGCCGACAACGTGGGCATCGCCCCCCTCGTGATCCCCGTGAGCACTTCCCAGGTATTAATCAATGGCCAAAACATCGCCCTTACCCGATACAAGGTGTCCAACGGCTCCATCGTGGGCAGCTTCAACGACGCCGACTCGAGCGTGAAGCCCTCATCCTCGACCGCCAACGGTGGATCCTTCTTCAACCTCGGTGAGCAGTACTTCATGGTATATCCCTCCGACACTGCCGCCGACGGTCACCACTTCACCATTGTCACCACCGACAGCGAATACTCGTTCTCGTCGATGGCCAACCCAGTGCAAATCCCCGGCTGCGGCCTTGGCACCGTCAACTCAACCACCGCCATCGCCCAAACCGACTATGTGGTCAACTCCGACGGCACATCGGCTTCGGTTTACGTCTACGCCCCCGGCAACGGCTTCTCGGCCTACACAATCTCGACGTCAACCTCCGGTGTCAACCCCATCCAGGCCATCGTCGACTCCACTGCCCCTGTTGAATATTACAACCTCCAGGGCATGCGCATCGCCCAGCCCGCCCCGGGACAGATCGTCATCCGCCGTCAAGGACAAAACGCAGCCAAAATCCGTTTCTAGCATTTAGCATTTAGCATCTAGCCAAATAGCCCCGCCTGGCCCCCGCCCGGCGGGGCTTTCCCATCAGGAGGATGGAAGTCGACACCACCCCGGGTCGACACCTCTGCATCAACCCACGGTGCCCCGCGGTTTGCCGCGGTGGCCAGCAACCTTTAACCTTAAACCTTTAACCTTTCTTTGTAACATGGAAAAAAATGTGTAACTTCGCGGGCGAAAAGCCGAGAGACCCGATTTTGGGCCCAATCAAAGGCTTTGGATCTGCGTAACCTCTATGGAATTAATTCAAAATTTGCTTGCTCCGGGCAACGACAACTTGGCCAGCACAATCGTGCTATACTCGTTTGTAATAGCCCTTGGTGTTTTCCTTGGCAAGATGAAGATTGGTGGCGTGTCGCTTGGCGTCACCTTTGTGCTTTTTGTGGGCATCCTTATGGGTCACTTAGGCTACATCGTCGACGAGATGGTGCTCAAGTTCATCCGCGAGTTTGGCCTTATCCTCTTCATCTTCTCTATCGGTATACAGGTGGGACCCGGCTTCTTTTCCTCGTTCAAGAAAGGAGGCGTAAGGCTCAATGCCTTGGCCGTGCTGGTCATTGCGCTCAACGTGGCGATCGTGCTCTCGATCTACTTCATCGAGGGCGGACGCACCTCAATTGCGGCCCTGGTGGGCGTTATGTCGGGTGCTGTCACCAACACCCCGGGCCTGGCCGCCGCCCAGCAGACGGTAGAAACCGCTGAAGCCGCCAACACCATGGCTATGGGTTACGCCGCCGCTTATCCCCTTGGCGTGGTGGGCATTATCCTGGCAATGTTCATCATAAAGTGGATTTTCCGCATTCGTGTCGACGACGAGATCAAGCAATTGGAGAAGGAGCGCGAGGACTCGGCCCTAAAGCCATATCTTGTCACATTTGAGGTTACCAACAAGCTCATCAACGGCCGCACGCTTGTAGAGCTCCACCACCTTATACAGTGCAACTTCGTGGTATCACGCCTGATGACCACCGACGGCGAGATCATCATCCCCAAATCATCCACCAAGATCCACGTGGGCGACAAGCTCTTCATCGTGATGTCGAAGCAGGACGAGGAGCGATTCCAAGCCCTGATCGGCAAGGAGGTGGAATTCAACTGGGACGAGTTGCACGGCCAGAAAGTTACTCCCGTGGTGTCGCGACGCATCTTGATCACCAAGAGCGAGTTCAACGGCACCGCCCTCGGCTCGCTACGCCTCCACAACGGCTACCGTCTCAACGCCACCCGCGTCAACCGCGCTGGCGTCGACCTGCTCGCCTCCCCCGACCTGCGCCTGCAGATGGGCGACCGCATCACAGTCGTGGGCGACCTCCAGGATATCGACCGCCTCGCCTCCAAGATGGGCAACTCCATGAAGCGCTTGAACGAGCCTAACATCATCACCATCTTCGTGGGTATCATGTTTGGTATCATCCTGGGCTCGATCAACATCGGCTTCGGCATGAAGCTGGGTCTGGCTGGCGGCCCACTGGTTGTCGCTATCCTGTTGAGCCGTTTCGGCTACAAGTTCAAATTGGTCACCTACACCTCTTCCTCGGCATCGCTGCTGATGCGCGAATTGGGCATCTGCCTGTTCCTCGCCTCGGTGGGCATCGCCGCCGGCAAGGGATTCGCCGCCACCGTGTTCAACCCCACCGGCATGTGGTGGGTAATCTGGGGCTTTATGATCACCCTCTTGCCCCTGATTGTCGTGGGTGTGATAGCTCGCGGCGTGCATAAGATCAACTTCTTGACCATTATGGGTCTCTTCTCGGGCGGCTGTACCGCCCCCCCGGCCCTGGCCTACGCCAACAACTCCACTGGCAACGACCAGCCTGCCGTGGCCTACTCCACGGTCTACCCGTTGACCATGTTCCTGCGCGTGGTCGTCGCCCAAGGCCTGATCCTTTGCTTCGCCTAATGACACATAAGATGCGCAGCCAGCGTGCATGCCAGCTGCGCATTGTGCATTGTGCACTGTGCATTGTGCACTAATGCAGCCTATGTGTCGTCCTGAAATAGCTTGACTGGAAATTAAAGCTATTTAAGGATTAATGAG
>JAJBVP010000033.1 GCA_020859755.1 Bacteroidales bacterium
GGGTCAAAGTTATCAATTCTATTTCACTTTCGTTTGCCGCTGCAAATCTAAGGTATCCCGCGAATATACAAAAAAAATTTGAACGGCTGCCGCATGCGTTTGGATGGCCGTCCAAGGCCGGCCCCCCTAAGGTTAGAATTCGGAGGAGAAGTGGAAGCGGATGGCGGGGAAGTCCTGCTGGGCCATGGTGAGGACGTAGGAGGAGTCGGCGAGGAACACGTCGCGGCCTTCTCGGTCGACGGCCATGAATTGGTGTTTGCGCTTCTTGAAGGCCTCGAGGGCTTGGGCGTCGTCGCTCTCGATCCAGCAGGCTTTGTACAGCGAGATTGGTTCCCAACGGCATTGGGCTCCGTACTCGTGCAGCAGGCGGTACTGGATGACCTCAAATTGGAGTTGACCCACGGTGCCGATCAGTTTGCGGCCGTTGAACTGGTTGACGAAAAGCTGTGCAACGCCCTCATCCATAAGCTGTTGGATGCCTTTTTCGAGTTGCTTCGACTTCATGGGATCGGTATTCTCGATGTATTTGAACATCTCGGGGGAGAAACTGGGCAACCCCTTGAAGTGGATCTCCTCACCGGAGGTGAGTGTGTCGCCAATCTTGAAGTTGCCTGTGTCGGGGATGCCGACGATGTCGCCGGGGTAGGCCTCGTCGACGATGCTCTTTTTCTGGGCCATGAAGGCGGTGGGGGCGGCGAATTTCATCACCTTGCCGGAGCGGATGTGCTTGTAGCCGACGTTGCGCTCAAATTTTCCGGAGCATATCTTGACGAAGGCGATGCAGGAGCGGTGGTTGGGGTCCATGTTGGCATGGATCTTGAAGACGAAACCCGAGAACGCGTCCTCCTCGGGACGTATCTCGCGCTCCTCGGCCACAACGGGCTTGGGCGAGGGGGCGATTTCGACGAAGCAGTCGAGCAACTCCTTGACGCCAAAGGTGTTCAGGGCGGAGCCGAAGAACACGGGGGCGAGCTTGCCCTGGAGGTATTGCTCCTTGTCAAACTCGGGGTAGACTCCCTCGATCAACTCCAGGTCGTCGCGTAGCTTGGCGGCGTCGGTCTCGCCCACGGCCTCGTCGATGCGGGGGTCGTTGACGTCGTCGATCTCGACGCGCTCCGAAACGCGCTGCTTGTTGGGGGTGAACAGGTCGAGCGAGTGCTCGTAGATATTGTATACGCCCTTGAATTTGGCGCCGATGTTGATGGGCCACGAGAGAGGGCGAACGCCGATTTTGAGCTCAGCTTCCAGCTCGTCGAGGATCTCGAAGGGGTCGCGGCCCTCGCGGTCGAGCTTGTTGACGAAAATAATCACGGGGGTGTTGCGCATGCGGCACACTTCCATCAGGCGGCGCGTCTGTTGCTCAACGCCCTTGGCCACGTCGACGACGATGATCACCGAGTCGACGGCGGTGAGGGTGCGGTAGGTGTCCTCGGCGAAGTCCTGGTGACCGGGGGTGTCGAGGATGTTGATTTTGTAGTCGCCGTAGTCGAAGCCCATAACTGAGGTAGCCACTGAGATGCCGCGTTGCTTTTCGATGTCCATCCAGTCGGAGGTGGCAGTCTTTTTGATTTTGTTGGACTTGACGGCGCCGGCGATATGGATGGCGCCACCGAAGAGGAGCAGTTTCTCGGTGAGGGTGGTTTTACCCGCATCGGGGTGGGAGATGATGGCGAACGTGCGCCTGCGTTTTATTTCGTCGTTAAGTGTTGCCATTCAGGGGTTTATTTCATACGTTGGATGCAATCGGCGAGGCTTTCCTCCCAATGGGGGACCTCAGCGCCGTAGGTGGCCACGATGCGCTGCTTGTCGAGGATGCTGTAGAAGGGACGCGCTGCGGGGGTGGGATAGTCGTCGGAAGGGATGGGCAGGATCTTGCACTGCTTGCCGTGGCCGCTGATGCGCTGGATAGCCTTTGCGAAATCGTACCACGAGGCCACGCCGTTGTCGGTGAAGTGGAAGATACCGGCTACCCATTGGTGGCTTTTGAGCACGCAGAGGATAGCTCGGGCGAGATCTAGGGCGTAGGTGGGGGTGCCGATCTGGTCGACCACCACGCGAATCTCCTTCTCGGTGTCCATCTTGGCGAGCATTGTCTTCACAAAGTTCTTGCCGTGAGGGGAGTATAGCCAAGCCGTGCGGATGATAATGCTGTCGGGGGCGAGGGCGAGCAGGGCGGTTTCGCCTTTACGCTTGGAGGTGCCGTATTCCGAAATGGGGTTGACCTTGTCGCTCTCGCGGTAGGGGCGATGGGCGGTGCCGTCAAACACATAGTCGGTGGAGATGTGTATCACCTTTGCGCCGTTGGCGTCGGCGGCTTTGGCGAGGTTTTTGACGGCGTCGACGTTGATTGCCGAGCATGCGGCTTTGTCCTCCTCGGCGCGGTCGACGGCGGTGTAGGCCGCGCAGTTGACCACGTGGGTGATGTCGTTATCGATGATGAAGCGCTCTACGGCGGGTGCGTCGCGCAGGTCGAGCTCGTCGACGTCGGTGTAGAGGGTGATGCCGGGCATCTCGTTCTCGAGCACAGCCCGCATCTCTCGGCCCAATTGGCCGTTGGCGCCAGTAATTAATATCTTCATAAGTTATAAGTTTTAGTGATTAGTGATTAAGTAAGATAGCTTTTCTATCAGTTACTTAGCCAATAACCATTAACCATTTTTCCACTCACCACTAACCATTACCCACTAACCACTAACCGTTAACCACTAACCACTAATTAGTTTTTGCTCCCTTGGCGCCTTTTAGGCCGCCGGTGAGGTTGAAGATGTTGTGGTCGTAGGAGACGGTTTTCATCCCTTTCTCGCGCTTGCGCTTGATGGCGAGGGCCACCAGGCGGTCCATCAATTTGGTGAAGGGGATACCGGTGGCCTCCCAGAGGTAGAAGGAGAGCGAGCCAGGGATGGTGTTGATCTCGTTGACGTAGATCGAGCCGTCGGCCTTGTCGACGATGACGTCAACGCGGCTCACGCCGTGGCACGACAGCACGCGGAATGTCTCGCCGGCGAGGAACTGGATGCGCTCGGTCACCTCCTTGGGCAAGTCGGCCGGGATGCGTTTCTGGGAGGCTTGCATGCCCTTGGCGCCCTTTGTGCCACCCATGTACTTGTCCTCGTAGGAGAGGATTTCGCCGCTCTTGATGGGCTCCTCAAGCACCGAGGTCTGGTACTCGTCGCAGTCGCCCAGGACTGAGCAGTTGATCTCCTGAAGCTGCTCCACCATGTGCTCGACGATGATGCGGGTGGAGTACTTCTCGGCCTCGTCGACGCGCTCGATGAGTTGCTCGCGGGAGGTGGCCCGGCCGATTCCCACGGAAGATCCGAGGTTGGCGGGCTTGACGATCACGGGGTAGCCGATTTTGTCCTCAATCTTCTTGATGAGCTCGTCGCGCTGGGCGAACCATTGCTTGTCGGTGAACCATACGTAGTCGACCACCGGTATATCGTTGGCCTGGAGGATCATTTTCATTGTGATTTTGTCCATGCCGTTGGCGCTCGAGAGTGTGTCGCAGCCGGCGAAGGGTATGCCGATCGACTCGAGGACCCCCTCGAAGATTCCGTCCTCGCCGTTGGCGCCGTGGAACACGGGGATCACGACATCCAATTTGGCGGCCACGCCCCCCTGGCCCAACAGAGGCTTCTTGCGCAGGTAAAGGTTGTAGTCGTCGTATACTGGCTCCATGTACACCTCCTTGCATTTTTTCAGCAGCGAAGGGATGTCGCGGTAGTTGGCGATGTCCATCAGGGCCTCGCCGGTGTACCAGCGTCCCTTTTTGGAGACGTAAACCGGGGTGATGTCGTATCGGTCGCGGTTGATCGCGGCCATGGCTTGGGAGGCTGAGATTACCGAGATCTCATGCTCGGTGGAGCGGCCTCCAAAGAATACTCCTATATTGGTTTTCATTTTTAGAAAATTTATATTCGACAGAAATCGAGAAAAATCGAGAAATCAAGCCCGTTAATGGTCGCGAGAAATCGCAATAAGTCGCAAGAAATCGCGAAAAATCGAGCCCGTAGCTGGGGCGTTAACCTTTAACCATTAACCATTAACCTTTAACCTTTCAAATAGCGGCGCGCCGCTATTTGAATGTATCGGGAAGGTCGTTCTCGTAGAGGACGGTGTCGCCGGGGCGAGCTATCGATTGCAACACGCGCTGGGCCTCGTTGAACGAGTCGACTGCGTAGACGTTGTCGCTCTCCATTCCCGATAGCTCGAGCCCGGCTAACAGGGCCTCGCGGTTGTAGTGGCCCACGATGATGGCCACGTCGGCGCGACCGTGGATGTAAGCGCCAAGATCGCGGTTGAGCTCCTCCTGACGGTCGCCGAGCTCGATCATTCCCGGGGTGATCACGATGCGCTTGCCGCCGGTCATGGCCGCGAGCACGTCGAGGGCCATTCGCGAGCCAGTGGGGTTGGAGTTGAAAGCGTCGTCGATTATGGCGATGCCACCGGGGGTGCGCTTGAGGTTGAGGCGGTGCTCCACCTGCTCAATCTTCTCGACCGCGTAGCGTATCTTCTGCTCAGGCACTCCCAATTCCAGGGCCACGATCACGGCCGCCATGAGATTGGAGATGTTACACTCACCCACCAACCGTGTGGTCAAGGTCAACTCCTTTCCGTCGGGGCCGACGATGGTGAAAGTGGTGCCGTGGGTGGAATATTGGATATCCTTGGCGGTAAACTGGGCATTGTCGGTGGCGCGGACGGCGTAGCGCTTGCAGCGGGTGTTGTCGACCTTGCGGCAAGCGGCGTAAGGGAAATCGTCGTTGACCACGGCCAAGCCGTCGGCGGGGAGGGCGTCGACTAATTCGAATTTTGTTTTCTGCACGTTTTCGATCGTCTTGAACGACTCCAGGTGTTGCTCGCCCACGGCAGTGACAATACCGATGGATGGGTGGACAAGGTCGCAAATCTCCTTGATTTCGCCGGGTTGCTTGGCACCCATTTCGACGATAAACACCTCGTTGTAAGGCTTTAGCTGCTCCCTCACCGTGCGGATTACCCCAAGCGTGGTGTTAAAGCTGCCGGGGGTCATCAGCGTGTCAAATTGCTCGGAGAGGATGCGCTGCAGGTAGTGCTTAGTGGAGGTTTTACCGTAAGAGCCGGTGACGCCGATGATCTTCAAGTCGGGCATCGAGCCGAGCATCCGGGCCGCCTCGTTGTAATACTTTTTATTAATGTGGGCCTCAACGGGTTTCAACAGGAAGTAGGCGATGAACAGCAACGCGGGCGACAACACGACGCAAGCCACGGCTGTCACCAGTCCCCACTTGAGCGACATCACCCCCAAGCCCACGCCGCAGGAGGCTCCAAGGGCGAGCACCCACATCACCGAGTAGATGCGCGCGGCGCGACGGGTCATCACCAGAGGCTTTTTATACTTCTTCACCGTCAAGCTATACGCCTGAGTGACAAGGATAACGATGGCGATAGCGGCTCCCATCACGAAGTCGATGTTGCGTACAAGCAACAGCAACAGGGCGATCAGCGCACCCAACCGGCCGGGGTTGGTGCTCTCCCCGGCCGTTTTCCACCATCGACAATAGCGTTCAGGGCGGTAACTGTTCTGCTGGAACATCATCAGCTCGCGCCGGGCCACGCGGTCGAAATCGACCGCCGCGGCCACCAGACCGATAATCGCGATTACCAGATATAACGTGTCGTAATTCATAATTTCATTTTATGGCGCGAAATTACGAAAAACTCACGTAATTTTGCTACTTTTGTCCCGAAGTAATCACATTAATTATCCCCTAAGTTATGAAGATTAAATTTCTATCCCTGGCATTCGGCGCCGCACTGCTCGCCCTGACCGCCTGCTCGGGCAACAATGCGTCGAAGGACGACGTGGCCGTGACCGAATCGGTCGACTCGATTGATGCCGCAGTGGCCGAGGAGGTGCTCGACTCGGTTGACCAAATGATTGACAATCAAGCCGCTGTCGATACCGAAGCCATGAAGGACGTGGTGCTCAAGCTTTTCGCCGCCAAGACGACCAAGGCACAATACGCGTTGATGTCGCCGAAGTGGAAGGCCGACAACAAGATGCTGATATCCAACGATATGGACGCACTTGGCATCGGCGGCGAGGAGTCGCTTGTGCCAGGCAGCGCCAAGGTTACCGCCGTTGACCCCGCATCGGGCGTGGTGAAAGTGACCTATACCGTAGCCTTCCCCAGCGAGGACTACGAGCGCGAGCTCCACAACACCGTCCGTGTCGATGTCACCGTCTCCCTGGTCGACGGCGCCTACCTCATCGACAAGATCTCCGACACCTACTAATCCAGGCACAAGGAGTGCGAGCCGTCCTCGGCCGCCAGCCACAAACAAGGAGCGTGGGCGCCCGCGCCCGCGCCCCTCAAACGTCTGCGGCAGCCTTGGCGGGCCGGCTCTTGGACGGCCACCATCAGGCGATGCAGTCGTGCACTCGTCCATTCGTGTATTCGAGTACTCGAGTAATGCAATTGCGGCGCCCAGGGACGCAATTGCAATGTTTACTTGAATAGCTACATGGGAATTCCTGTATCATTGAGTGGGATAAAGACCTGTTACATTTGAAGTTCCATACCCTCAAGTTGCTTCGCCAACTTCTGATTGATACGGTAGATACGGTTCATTTGATCAACCGACATCTCCCCTTTCACTTTTTCAAGTTTTCCAGCCAAGACCTCGCATTCTTGATAATAATCAAAATATTTGGATACCGCCCCCGGCTCTTGGTTCTTGGCGGCTTCAATCAAGGGAATGAGCTTATCAACTACTTTTTCGTATTGGGCAATTAGCTCATCGATAGAGGCATCCCCCTCGATATCCTCGAAATCACTATCCGCTTCTTGATCATCGGGATACAAACTGCGGTAAACGCTCAGGCCATCGACATCGGCAAACAATTTGTTGATATCGATATTGGCATCTTCGCACTTTGAAATGCGAATCGAGCACTCGAGCTCCTTATCGGTTTTGTGGTTAGTGAAGTTGCCTTTAATGAGATTCTCGCCTTGAACAATAGCGCTAAAATCACCTGTGTTTAGGCCATCGGCATATTCTTGCAGTTGGACGCCTCCTGGGTTGATGGTTCCCGTGAGCAGGATCGGGTTCTTGTACTTGTTGTAGAAATAATAGCCCGCCACATGGTCATCCTTTACGCCGAAAATAACGGTGAATGGATATTTGCCGTTAAAATCTCCTTCGCCTTGATATAAGCCATCGGGCAGGCAGTTGGGGATCACCGGGGCTTCGATCACCTCTTCTTCTTGGGCTTCGGCTTTTTTCTCTCCCTTGCATGCGCTAAGAAACGCAGTTGAGGCAAGAGCAAGAATCAGAAGCCAGTGCTGGATTTTGTTACTGGTTTTCATCATGGTTCTTTTGGTTAATAAAAGGTTTAAGTTACAAAAATTTCGTTGGATACCAATAAAATTTTAGGAATTGCGTCACCCCAATGAGGTGACGCAATGATCTTGAAGTTGTTGAAGCAACGAATTATTGTACGGCAGTGGCAAACTTGTTCATGATTTTGGTATAGCGGGCTACCTGCGAGGAACTCATTGAACCTTTGGCCGAGGATAGTTTATCGCCAAGAGCCTCGGCTTTTTCCATATAGGTAGCGTATTCTCCCATTGCCGACATATCGCCTGCTTGGGCTTTCTTGAACAGACGCACATAGTTATCCACAAACTCTTCGTAGGAGTCAAGCACCGAATCCCAATCATCATCGGAAGATGACACCTCCACAATTCCGGTTTCGTCATCGCTATCCGACGAAGTCGAAGAATAAGAATAGGAGGATGCAGTTTCTCCCGACTCGTCTCGGAAGTTAGAAGTAACACGGAATTTTGCGGGTTTGGAGTCATGGGGGATATCCAAGCGGAATGAGTAGATGTACGACTCTCCTTCGTTTACGTTTTGGAGACCGTACTCCGACCAGTATTGAGAGGCGTTTTGAGAATCGAGGGTGTTACCGTCCTTGTCAGTTACTACAATACCGCAAGAGGCTTTTTGCTTGTCGTTGAGAGGTTGTTTGCACCTTAGTTCGACCTTCAATTCATCGCCTTTTTCGCCTTCGAGCGTATAAGGCTTGTCAACAACCTCGAAGTAGTCACCAAGCCCACCAGCGATTTTGGTGTCCTCAACTCGAATGCTCCCGTCGCCACCTCCGCAGGAGCAGAGAGCACACATGGCCCCAATGGCCAAGTAATAGATCTTGTTCATATAGCAAAAACAATTTCCAGGGTGTCGGCTTAGCACCACATTAATCAGTTATTAGAAAGGTTTACTAAGAACCAGGAGGGTCAATCGACAAGCCGATGTCTTTAAGGACAGTCAACGATTCCCGGCTCGTGGCCGGAGATGAACCGACCGAAGGCAAAGGTAGGGAAAAATTCGTGGATTACCGCCGCCCCCCGTTTTAACCATTATTAACTAAAAGAAGGGATATCGACCACGAAAAGACACGAAAGGGATACAAAAAACCGTCGGCTGGCAATGGAGCTGAGATTTTCTGGGTCAGACGATCAAGAACGTATGTGCAGCCTTGGCGGGCCGTCCAAGAGCCGCCCCGCCAAGGTAACCGGGATGTGGCTAGTCGTCGATCTCGGGGGCAGGGGCTACGTAGATGTCGCTCGCGTAATCCTCTTCAACTTCAACACCCATCGAACTAACCGCTTTCTTGGCTTCCTTCATTCCATCGCTCATGGCCTTCTCCATCTCCTTTTTAGCTTCGTCCATAGCTTGGTCAACAGTGGTGTAGCGCGACTGCTGCTCGGGGCTCATGTCTCGGCCGTTTCTCCATATATAGCTTTGGAATTCGGAGGCGTAGGGATACTTCTTGGCCATTTTCTCTTGCCAGGACTTGAAGTTGTTGTTAGCAAACTTTTCTCCGATCTCGGCAAGTTTCTCCCAATCGTTGTCCATAAGGGCCTTTTGGGCCTGCTTGGAATACTCCTGGGTCATTTCGGCAAGAGTTTTCGCGCCATCATTCGACACCTCCTCGAGATAATCAAGAATCACGTCATAATCGGCAGCGCTAAGTTGCTCACTCTTTTCGATTTTCTCATGAACCTTCTGGGCCGGATTGGAGCATCCGGTGAGGCACATCAGCGCCATTCCAAGGATAGGTAATAAATACTTGTACATGTTGATGAATTTATTAATGGTTTTTAGGTTTAATGGCGTATTGATTTGGCTCATGACCGCAGGCTGGGCATTAGCCTCGGGACAAAGGTAGGGATAAAATTCGGGGAGCACGGCTAAAGCGCTCGATATGAACCAATATGAACCGAAAGACGTGAAAAGATGGTGAATGAAAAGGATAATTTATCGTGAAAATATGCAACCAATAAATAAATATAGTTAAATATGGTGACAATTCGGTTACATTTAGGCTTGAGGGTGTTACAAATTTTTGCGCGGTGAAAAAAATGTTGTACTTTTGCGACATCTAAGAGAACACCGAATGCTTGCCCTTAGACTCGATTAATTTTTACAACTTATAGGACTAAGGTATGGCATGAATCAATGACCTCGCCGTGAGGCGCGACCCACGATTTTGGTGGAAATGTAAGTATGATATAATCTCTACACTTGGAAATTGCTATAAGACAGCTATCTTTAGAATCACAAATCATGCCTTTTGGCTTTAGTCCTTGGGCTCCTTGATTGAAAGGGGTCCGAGGAATTTTTTTATACCCCACCCCCACTGAATTTAAATGGACTTGCGACTCCGTATGATGATAATCGTCCAAGGCGCCCCCAGCCGACGCGTGATGGCCTTGGGGACAGGCTTTCTATAGACATAAAGAAAAAGGTCGCCGGGAAGCGACCTT
This sequence comes from Bacteroidales bacterium, assembly GCA_020859755.1. Lineage (GTDB taxonomy): Bacteria > Bacteroidota > Bacteroidia > Bacteroidales > Muribaculaceae > JAJPXC01. The sequence continues at coordinate 9,819 of JAJBVP010000033.1, forward strand.
CAGGGATTGGTGGCGGGAGCAGGACTCGAACCTGCGACCTTTGGGTTATGAGCCCAACGAGCTACCACTGCTCCACCCCGCGATGTTTTGTGAGTGCAAAGGTACTGCCTTTGCCACGACCCGCCAAATTTTCTCTATTAAATAACGTTAATAGACGAAATACGAAACTCGGTGATTTCCTCTAATGGACAAAATATCAAAGAGAGGAAATGCCGTCGCGGAATCTCCTCTCCAAGATAATAAACCAATCATTATCACATTTTTTGCAATGGAAAAAGTAATTTTGCTATGTACTTATAAAACATTGACCCAATAAAAAGGTTCATCCAATAGCGATTTTTTTCGTATTTTTGCGTGAAATTTTTCTTTAACGCTAAAAATCAACGCGATATGCGCATCGATATAATCACCGTTTTGCCCGAAATGCTGGTCTCCCCGCTGAGCTGCTCCATCCTGAAGCGCGCGCAGGACAAGGGATTGGCCGAAATCCATGTGCACAATCTGCGCGACTATACCACCAACAAGCACCGCAAGGTCGACGACTACCCTTTCGGCGGCGAGGCTGGCATGGTGATGCAGATCGAGCCGGTCGACCGCGCCATCTCGGCGCTAAAGGCCGAGCGCGACTACGACGAGGTGATATTCACCTCACCCGACGGAGAGATACTCACCCAGCCGATGGCCAACCGCATGTCGCTCCTCGACAACATTATTATATTATGCGGCCATTATAAGGGCGTGGACCAACGTATACGCGAGCACCTGATAACCAAGGAGATATCGATTGGCGACTATGTGCTTACCGGGGGCGAGCTCCCGGCCGTGATCATCACCGACGCGATCGTCAGGCTGATCCCCGGGGCCATCGGCGACGAGCAGAGCGCGCTTACCGACTCCTTTCAGGACAACCTGTTGGCACCGCCCATTTACACGCGCCCGGCGGTGTACAAGGGTTGGGAGGTGCCGGAGATTCTCCTTTCGGGCCACGAGGCCAAGATCGACGCGTGGCGGCATGAGCAGGCCGTGGAGCGCACGCGACGGCTGAGGCCCGACTTGCTGAAATAGGGAGACGATTGGCTCGACCCGGGGTCGGGTCGATTTCAATCCCGCATTTGGATAGGGCCGTCCAAGAGCCGGCCCGCTCTGGCCGCGGACGTTCCGGAGTTTGTCGATTGTATCTTTTAACGCGGAAAATGCTTGGGGTACAACAATTTTTTGTAAATTTGCACGCTACATATATGTAAATCAATCATCAGACTACCACATACCGCTATGAAGCTTCATAAACTATTGGCTATCGCAGCCGTGACACTCGCTCCCACGGCCAACGCACTCACTATCGCCAACACAGCCGGCAACCTCGCCTCAGCTTTGGGCGACGCCGCCAGCACCACCACGGCCCTCACCGTCACTGGCGAGATCGACGCCGCCGACTTGCAGACAATCTGCGACGAGATGGAGTCGCTGCGCGTGCTCGACCTCTCGGGCGCAAAGGTAGTGGCTTACTCGGGCGACATCCTGCGCACCTCCAACGCCAACGCCGAGGCCAACACCCTGCCGTTGTTCTCGTTGGCCGGTTGCAAGGCCACCTCAATCGCCCTTCCCAACACTCTCACGGCAATCGACCAGGGAGCCTTGGCCTCTACCAGCGTCACCTCAATCACCATCCCCGCCAGCGTCACCTCGATCGGCTTGGGAGCGTTCAGCGGCTCCAAATTGACCTCAATCACGCTCCCCGCCACCGTTAAGGAGATCGGCAGCCACGCGTTCGCCCAGTGCAATAATTTGACAACCGTCACCTGGGACGCCAGCGTTACCGAGGTGCCCGCGGCCACATTCGACGGCTGCTCGGCGCTCGCCACCGTCACCCTCCCCTCCACCGTAGAGGCTATCGACTCGGCCGCTTTCAAGGGTTGCACCTCGCTGGCCACGCTGGACGTGCCCGCATCCCTCAAGAGCGTGGGCAACGACGCATTCCAAGGTTCGGGCCTCACCGCCTTCGATGCCTCCCAAGCCAAGGACCTTAAGTCGCTGGGCGACTGGGCATTCGCCAACTGCACCTCGCTCGCCGAGGTGGTGGTTCCCGACGATTTGTCGACCATCGGTCGCGGTGTGTTCTTTGAGGATCCGGCTTTGGCAGTGTTCGTCCTTCCCGGCTCGGTAACCGAAATTCCCGACTTGGCCCTCTCCGGCGACAAGGCCCTTAATCCCGACCAAACTTGGGGTCAATCCGTCATCTCAATCGGCGACTACGCCCTGAAGGACTGGGACGCTATCAAGAAATTCTACCTCCCTGTCAACCTGGGTTACATCGGCACGGGCGCGATGGAGAACTGGACCTCCATCGAAGAGCTTTACGGTCCCGGCGTGGAGCCCTCGGAAACGGGTGAGGACGTGTGGTCAGGCGTTGACCAGGCCAACGTCAAGCTCTACGTCGACGCAAAATTGGTTGACGCCTACAAGGCCGCCGAGCAGTGGAAAGAGTTCAACGTGCAAGAGGTGTCGGGCGTGAGCGACATCAAGGCCGACCAGAAAGCCACTGGCATCACAGCCGTCTTCGAGGGCACCAACCTGGAGATCGCGTCGGTGGGCGAGCCTATCGCCACGGCGAGCGTATTCGACAGCGCTGGCCGCTGCTGGACAGTAGCCAACCCCAAGGCCCAGACGGCTACACTTGACGCCTCCAAGTGGACCTTACGCGTCTACATCGTCACAGTCACCCTCACCGACGGCACCACCGCCACCTTCAAGCTCGCTCGCTAATCCCTGGGCGCGGCCCACAGATATACAATCCCTACAAGCCATCAATCGCGAAGACGACATACAACAGGCCCTCGCTACGCTACGGCGCGGCGGGGTGATTCTGTATCCCACCGACACTGTATGGGGTATTGGCTGTGACGCCACCAGCCCCGAGGCCGTGGCCCGCGTCTACGCCATCAAGCGGCGAGAGGATCACAAGGCCATGCTCGCCCTGGTCGACTCCACAGCCACACTTGAGCGATGGGTGGAGGAGATACCCGATGCCGCGCGCCAGCTTATCGATGTGGCCGTCAAGCCAATGACTATCATCTACGACCATGGGCGAGGATTGGCCCCGGCGTTGCTGGGTCCCGACGGCTCAATCGGCATCCGCGTCACCTCCGAGGCTGTCAGCCAAGCCCTATGCCGAGGGTTGCGCCGACCGCTTGTGTCCACCTCGGCCAACATCAGCGGCGAGCCGGCCGCACGCTGCTTCGCCGAAATCTCCCCCGAGGTGATCGGCGCCGTCGACTACGTGATGGAATCGCGTCGCGACGAGCCCCCGATGGCGGCACCCTCAACCGTGATCAAGGTGGGCGACGACAACACAATTAAAATCCTAAGACCATGATCAGCACCCGATTATTCCGCACGTGCTACGTAGTGATGGACTACGTCATGGTCAACTTGGCATGGTTTCTGTTCAACCTGCTGCGTTACAACTGGGTGGTGAAAGGCAACGAGGGGTTTGTGTCGCTGGGCGCGTTTCTTTCGTGTCACGATGTGGTGATGGGCCAGGTACTGATTCCGCTGCTGATGCTCGGAATCTTCTATTTGTCGGGATATTACGTGGAGGTGTTTTTCAAGTCGAGGCTCGACGAATTGGTCACCACGCTTGGGTCGACGGCTATCGGTTGCTTGATTATCTTCTTCGTGGTGCTGATCAACGACGACATCCCCGACCGTCTGGCCAACTATGAGCTGATACTTATCCTTTACGGGTTTATGGTGGGGCTGGTATGGTTGGGCCGCAGCATCCTCACCCACATCGCCACCGTGAGAATCCACCACCGCTTGTGGCAATTTCCCACGCTCATCGTGGGCACCTCATCATCGGCCGTCGAGCTCTACGAGCGCATGCTCAAGATGCGCAAGGGCGTGGGATTTGAGATTGTGGGCTTCGTTGAGCCCGACCCTCATTCCCATAGCTTGGGCGTACAGTCAACGGGGCTGCCCATCTACCCGATCAAGGACCTTCCCGGGATAATCGAGAGCCAAGGGATATCGAGCCTGATTGTCACCTCCCACCGCCACGGCATGATGGCCACCGTGGAGCTGCTCAACCAGCTGTACCCGCTGAACATGCCGCTTTACATCTCCCCTACCCTTTACCACGTGATCACGGCGTCGTCGCGCATCAGCAACATCGTGGGCGAGCCTCTGATCGACGTGTCGCGCGCGGTGATCTCGCCGATGACCCGCACGCTCAAGCGAGTGAGCGACGTGGTGGTGTCGGCATTCACCTTGGTGCTGCTGTCGCCTGTGTTCGCCGTGCTGGGAGTGATGATTAAAATGGATTCCCCGGGCCCTGTGTTCTACCGCCAAACCCGCGTTGGCTACCACAAGAAGCCATTCCGCATCCTCAAATTCCGCTCGATGAAGGTCGACGCCGAGGAGACGGGACCGTCGCTGTCGTCGATTGACGACCCCCGCGTGACCAAGCTTGGACGGTTCATGCGCAAGTACCGATTGGACGAGTTGCCGCAATTCTGGAACGTGCTGAAGGGGGAGATGTCGCTCGTGGGCCCGCGACCCGAGCGCGACTACTACATCCAGCAGATTCTGCCCCGCGCCCCCTACTACTCGCTCATTCACCAGGTGCGTCCCGGCATCACCTCCTGGGGTATGGTGAAATACGGCTACGCCACCGATGTCGACCAGATGATCAAGCGCCTGCAATACGACATCATCTACATCGAGAACATCTCTTTCTCGGTCGACCTCAAGATATTGCTTCACACCATCAACACTGTAATCACCGGTAAAGGAGTATGACACAGACGGCCTCACATCTGCCCCAGAGCCACCCGCTGAAAAAGGCGTTCATGGCTGTTCTCCTTTGGCGCGAGAAGCACATCAAGGAGAAGACTTTCGTGTCGATACTGGCCCTGCTTGTGGGCATCGCCGGGGGAGTGGCCGCTCTGATTCTGAAATGGGCAATCCACTTCATTGCCAAGCTGTGCACGTCCCACCTGTCGGTCACCTCGGGCAACTGGCTTTACTTCATCCTCCCCGTAGTGGGCATTATCATCACGGCGCTCTACGTGAAATATATCGTCAAGGACAACATCTCCCACGGTGTAACCCGCGTGCTCTACGCTATCTCGCAGAAAAAAAGCCGCTTGAAGCGCCACAACATGTACACCTCGGTTGTGGCGTCGTCGATTACCATCGGCATGGGAGGATCGGTGGGAGCCGAGGGACCGATCGTGTACACCGGTGCGGCTATCGGTTCCAACCTGGGCCAACTCTTCCGCCTGTCGCCGCGAGTGTTGATGATTCTCGTGGGCTGCGGAGCCGCCGCGGGCATCGCCGGCATCTTCAAGGCGCCGATCGCAGGCATGCTATTCACCCTCGAGGTGCTGATGCTCGACCTTACCACAGTGTCGGTAATGCCGCTGCTAATCGCCTCCATCACAGGCGCAACGGTGGCTTACTGCTTCACCGGAATGGACGTGGAATTCTTCTTTGTGCAGAGCGAGCCGTTCGTCACCGGACGCATCCCCTACGTTTTGGTACTGGGCGTGTTCTGCGGATTGGTGAGCCTCTACTTCACCCGCGTGATGAACATGATGGAGAATTTCTTCCGCAAGACCCTCCGCACGCAGGTGAAAAAGACAGCCGTGGGCGGCGCTATCCTTGCCGCGCTGGTGTTCCTGTTCCCGCCTCTCTACGGCGAGGGCTACTCGGCCATTATCGATCTGCTCTCTGGCGATCCGTCGCAGATCGTCAACCGCTCCATCTTCTACGGCGACGGCTCATCGCCGCTATTTATCCTCGGATTTATCGGCATGATCATCCTCACCAAGGGATTCGCCACGTCGGCCACCAACGGCGGTGGTGGCGTGGGTGGCACGTTCGCTCCGTCGCTCTACCTTGGGTGCATGGCCGGTTTCTTCTTCGCTTATTTATTTAATGTGTTGGGGATCGGCCCGGGGCTGTCGATAAAGAATTTCGCATTGATGGGCATGGCCGGGGTGATGTCGGGAGTGATGCACGCCCCCTTGATGGCGATCTTCCTCACGGCCGAGTTGACTGGCGGCTACGAGCTGTTCTTGCCCCTGCTAATGGTCTCCACCATCTCCTACGGCACCATCAAGATCTTCGAGCCTTACAGCATTTACACCATGCGTCTGGCGCAGCGCGGCGAGCTATTGACCCACCACAAGGACAAGGCCGTGCTAACGCTGTTAAAAACCGGCTCGGTGGTCGAGACCGACTTTATCCCTGTCAAGCCCGACTGGAGCCTGAAGCAGATGGTCGACACCATCGCCAAAAGCAACCGCAACCTGTTCCCCGTCGTGGGCGAGCAGGGGGAATTGCTTGGCATCGTGCTGTTGGACGAAATCCGCAACATCATGTTCCGCCCCGACCTCTACCGTCGCATGTACGTCGACAAATTCATGTCCATCCCCCCGGCCAAGATATGCGTTGACGACTCGATGGAGACCGTAATGAAAACCTTCGACGACACCCAGGCCTGGAACCTCCCCGTGGTCGACGCCGACGGGAAGTATCTTGGCTTCGTCTCCAAGAGCAAGATCTTCAACTCCTACCGCCGCGTGCTCCGCCACTACTCCGAGGACTAACCATCGCGTCAACGCTCCTCACTCCCAGAGAGCCCCAGCACCCTGCGGTTTTGCCGCGGTGGTTCAACGCGGTTAGGGAAATTTTTGTTAACTTCGCGGGCGAATAGGTACTTATGTTGATCAATAGACGATGAATCCACAGTTTCAACTCGACAGGCTCGTGCGGCCTAACATCCTGGCACTCAAGCCCTACTCTTGCGCTCGCGACGAGTTTAAAGGCAACGCCCGCGCAATGCTCGACGCCAACGAGAACGCCCGAATCACTCCCTACAACCGTTACCCCGACCCGCTCAACCTCGACCTGAAGGAGCGGATCTGCCAGGTCTACGGCTTCGACGATCCTCACTGCGTGTTCCTCGGCGTAGGCAGCGACGAGTGTATCGATATGGTTTACAGGGTATTCTGTCGCCCGGGAGTGGACAATGTGGTGGCCATGAACCCCAGCTACGGCATGTACGGGGTGTGCGCCGACATCAACGACATCGAGTACCGCACCGTGTCGCTGCGCCCCGACTTTTCCCTTGATCCTGAGGCGATTCTTGCCGCTTGCGATGACAACACCAAGGCCATTTTCCTTTGCTCGCCCAACAACCCCACGGGCAATTGTATCCCCGATGAGGCTATTGAACTGATTTGCAACCGATTCCACGGAATCGTGGTGATCGACCAAGCCTACGGCGACTTCTGCGGGGCCACGCTCGACATTGTCGACAAGGCACCAAACGCCATCGTAATGCGCACATTCTCAAAGGCTTGGGGACACGCTGCAATACGTCTGGGCATGGCGTTCGCCTCGCGCGAGATCGTCGCCCTGTTCAACAAAGTGAAGTATCCCTACAATATCTCGCTGTTGACTCGCCGCGAGGCTGAGGCCGCGCTCGACCACGCTGACAAGGTGGAAGCCATTGTCAAGGAGATCGTCGACGCTCGCGAGAAGATGGCAAAAGAGTTGGCCAAGTTGCCGATTGTCAAGAAGATATATCCCTCGGATGCCAACTTCCTTTTGGTTGAGGTAACCGACGCCAACGCCATTTACCAGCACCTGTCGCAGGAGGATGGTATCGTTGTGCGCAACCGCAACTCAGTGCACCTGTGCAACGGTTGCCTGCGCGTCACCATCGGCACCGACGAGGAAAACACTCTGTTAATCAACGCATTGCAAGCTTATGGAAAGTAACGCCCAAGCCCAGGCCAAGAAAGTGGCCTTGTTTGTCGACCGCGACGGTACAATAATCGTCGAGCCACCCGTTGATTTTCAAGTGGATAGCTTCGAGAAACTGCAATTCGTGCCGGGGGCCATCTCGGCTCTTCGACACCTTCGTAAGGTGTTGCCCCATGAGCTGGTGATGGTGACCAACCAGGATGGCTTGGGCACCAAGTCATTCCCCGAGGAGACGTTTTGGGGACCTCACAACCTGATGCTCAACACGTTGCGTGGCGAGGGAGTCGATTTTGACGATATTTTGATCGACCGCTCCTTCCCCGAGGATAACGCTCCCACGCGAAAGCCGGCTCTGGGGATGCTCGGGGCGTATCTCACGGGCGATTACGATCTGTCCAATTCTTGGGTGATCGGCGACCGCTTGACTGATGCTCAACTTGCCAAAAATCTTGGGTCACAGGCAATTGTACTTGCCGCAGACACCCCCGAATTGCGTGCTGAGATTGCCGAAAAAGAATTGGAGGACACGGTGAAGATGGTCACGCCCGACTGGTGGGAGGCCGTTGCGCTGATCCAGGGGGGCGTGCGTCAAGCTACTGTGCATCGCCAAACCGCCGAGACCGATATCGAAGTCAGCGTAAACCTCGATGGTACAGGTCGTTGCGACATCTCCACAGGCATCGGTATGCTCGACCACATGCTGGAGCAGATTGGTCGGCATGGTCAAATCGACCTCACCGTCCGTGCCCATGGCGACCTGCACGTCGACCATCACCACACCATCGAAGACACGGCCCTCACCCTCGGCGAGGCCCTGGGTCGCGCCCTGGGCGACAAGCGCGGCATCGAGCGATACGGCTTCGTGTTGCCGATGGACGACTGCATAGCCACCGTCGCCATCGATTTCGGAGGGCGCCCATGGCTTGTGATGGAGGCCGAGTGGCACCGCGAGGCCATCGGAGGCTTCCCCACAGAGATGATTTACCATTTCTTCAAAAGCCTGAGCGACGCGGCCCGTATCAACCTCTATATCAACGCCAAGGGCGACAACGAGCACCACAAGCTCGAGGCCATCTTCAAGGGCCTGGCCCGTGCCCTGCGCCGCGCCGTGCGCCGCGACCCTGAGCACTTCATCCTCCCCTCCACCAAGGGCACGCTGTAAGGCCCCCGGGAGGTTGAGAGGTTAATTGGTTAATTGGTTAATAGGTGAGAGAGGGGAGGTCGCTCTGGAGATTATTTATTGATGGAAGCGCGGTAGGCGCGTAGCCATTCGTGGAGGTCGAGAGGGAGAATTTCGGGCTTACGATCCCCTATTTTAATAGCGTGAAGGGTCTCTTCGATATCTCCGTAAACATGTTCATCCACATACCCCGTGGCGTAGAGATCTCTTACAAGCGGCTCAAGTTCAACGGCCTGCAAAGTCTCTAACGACCCCATAAGCAGGGCTACCAGACTGCCATCCCATATTTTGTCGTCCTCGCAGTTGTCAAGCAAGTATTGCAACACTCGCCTCAGCAATTCCAGGACCTCCTCGCGCCTTTCGGGTTCATGCTCCATTATTCCATCCGTTAATCCCTGCAGCACTCGCAAGCGCATGTAGGGGTATAGACCAGGCTCGATCATGAAGTTGAATATGCTTTCGAGGTTGTCCTTGGCAAGCTGGTAAACTACCATATCGATAAACCACTCGGCATAGTCACCGAAATAAAAATCATAAGCTTCCTCCGACTGTCGGGCCACTTCCAGGACGGTGTCAAGTCGCGAGGGGTCGCCGATAGCGCCAAGCAGGAGCAAGGAGGTGGTGATCAAATGATAATCATATTTGGCGTCCTTCCACTTATTGTTCTCAATGGCTTTCCAATCAGCGCCCAGTGCCACGCGGATAATAAGCTCAAGGTCGTCGGACAACTCGTCATGCGGGAGTGCCATCACCTCGTCGAGCTTTGCGTCGTCCATATCCTCGATTGGAGAGTTGAGAGTATCAACCAAGTGGGGAAAATGAAGCTTTGACAAGGCCTCTTTGGAGGGGTATTGGGGGTGTTGATATGCGTAGACCCCCTCCTTCCCAATGTCAGGTAAATTGAAATCGTCGACGTAATCATCGATGTAGTCGTCATCTTCCTCACTCACGATGTATTCGTAGTTGCCGGGGCCGAGAATGCGGTCGAGCTTCGACTTGCAACGGCTTTGCTCGATTTTGTCGGCCACACAAAGCACGTATTTGCCGTCCCGGCCGAATTCCATCTCAATGAACGGTGCATCGTCGTCATCGTCGTCCATCAAGAAATAGCGTGTCAACGCCCAGTCGGAATGTGGCATTAACTCGACTTCGCCGGCAAACTCGATGGCTCCGTAAATGATGTTATGAACCAGGGAGTAGTCGACCTTCTCGAACTCCTCGGGGTACATATCGTTCATGTAATCGATGTCTTCTTGGAAATCCTCAGGGGAGACATTGAATTTATAGGCTGAATTCACAAGCCCGCGACACCATGTGTCCACCATATACGTTGCATAGGAAATCGTGCCTTTTGGGTGAAGGCGAGTAACTACTATCACAGTGGCGCCCTGTTCTTTCCAGTCAGGGAGCATATAGCACTGGCCTATTGGCAACGACCGCATGCGTGTGCGGATGTAAGTCTGTGGGCTACTCTGAGTAGGCTGTTTTTTACTCTTTTTGTTCTTTGCCATAATGCAGGAGTTAAAGCACAAAGATAAGCAAAAACTTTCGGATTAGCATTATCCGCCACCTAAATCTTGGGATCTTGGGACTTTAATCTTGGGAAAATGCTAGCCATAAAATTCCCCCATAAAATTCCCCACGGCCTATGTGAGCTCGGTGGATTGGTCGTCGTAGCGCTTGTAGGCCTCGACGATGCGCTGCACGAGGGAGTGGCGCACGATATCCTTTTTGTCGAATTCCACCTTACCGATGCCCGGGACGTCCTTCAACACCCGCAGGGCATGGATCAATCCCGAGGGGACGGAGCGTGGCAGGTCGATCTGGGTGACGTCGCCTGTGATAATCATCTTGCCGTTCATGCCCAAGCGCGTAAGGAACATCTTAATCTGGTGGGTGGTAGTGTTTTGCGCCTCATCGAGGATGATGACGGCGTCGTTGAGCGTACGTCCGCGCATGAAAGCCAGGGGAGCGATCTGGATGGTCTTCGACTCCATGTATTCCTTGAGTTTCATCGCGGGCACCATGTCCTCGAGGGCGTCGTAGAGCGGCTGCAGGTAAGGGTCGATCTTGTCCTTCATGTCGCCGGGGAGGAAACCCAACTTCTCGCCAGCCTCGACGGCGGGTCGTGAGAGAATCACTCGCTTAACCTCGCGATTTTTCAATGCGCGCACGGCCAAGGCGATGGCCACGTAGGTTTTGCCCGTGCCCGCCGGGCCCAGGGCGAATGTCAGGTCGTTCTGCTGGCAGGCTTCCACCAGGTCGCGCTGGTGCTGGTTGCGGGCCTGGATTGGGCGACCGTTTACCCCGTAGATAATCACGTCGTCGCCCTTCATCTGCTGGGGCTCCCGCCCCTTGCATATGTCGATAATCACCTCCTCGGGTAGCTTGTTGTACTTCTCGCAGTAGGCTTCCAGCTCCTTGATTTTCTTCTCGAAAGCGGCTGTTTCCTCATCCTCGCCGATTACCTTGATCACCGAGCCTCGGGCCGCGACACGCAGCTTGGGGAATAGGTTTTTGATCAACTGGATGTGGGAATTGTTCACCCCGTAGAAATCGACGGGGTCGACATTGTCGAGAATTACGATGCGCTCTATCATTTACATAAAATTTTTGCAAAGGATTTCACCCGCGAGGGGAAATCCTTTGCAAATATAACTATTCCGCGGGGAATAACGTTCATTTTTTCTTGCGGAAATAGCCGGCGTCGGCGTCGCGCAGACGCTGGCGTATCTCCTCCTCGGTGCCATCGCCAGCCGAGCAGGGTGCTGACATGGCCTCTTCGGCGCGCGCGTAGTAGGCCATACGGCATGCGTTCTGCTCCTGGAACATCACCTTGGTACCCTCTTCGTCCTGCTTGAACTCCATGTGGTTGTCGATGTTCAACGACTGAGCGGTGGCCTGGACGTCGATGTTGGCGCCGATGAAGTTGAAGCTCCAGCCCATCTCCTTGAGCTCGGCGATCATCTTGGCAACCTTTGGGAGGGTGTAGTGTCGGGACGCGTTTTCCCAGCCGTCGGTGATGATGGTGACGGAGCCGATTGCCAAACGGCTTGCGCCGGTGGTCATCTTCAGGTCGACCAGCGTGGAGCCCACGGCATCGTAGAGGGGAGTGCCGCCCCAAGGCTCGTAGTCCTTTTTGGTGATGTGCTTGGCGGCGTCGGCGGGGATGTTTTTCACAATGTAGTGGGAGGGGCGCTCGTCGTTCTCCTGGAAGAGGAAAATGGACACGTAGTGGTCTTGGGTGTCGGCAAACTTCTTTTGGGCTTGCTTGATGGTGTTGATGGTTTCGTTGCAACCGCTGATTGTCTGCTGGCGCACGCAGTCCATGCTCCCGCTCTCGTCGAGGATGATAAGGTTGTAAATCTCAGTTTTCATAATGCTGGAAGGTTTAAAAACAATTTTGTGTCGAATTGACACCGCAAAGATAATGCGTATTTTTGACACCACCAAATATTTTTGCGTAAAAATGACGCAAATAAGAAAATAACCCGTGAAAAACCCGAGGAGGGGGCAATAAATCACCAAGGGGGGGGACCGGAGCTGGGGCCCATTCATCCGACGCCCAGGGAATTAGCGTGGGTGCTCAGCCCTCTTCTTGCACTATCGTTGGCCCAGGAGGAGGGGGAAGTAACGACGGGATAGGCGCACGATGAGGATAAGGATAAGGATCGAGAATATGGAGCCGAGGTGGGTGCCGATGACATCCCCAAAGATATCGAGGACATTGGGGAAGATGCGCCGGAAAATTTCGATTAACATCCAGTCCCACACGAGAATAATCAAGCCTCCTACGGCGATATCGCGCACGGCCGCTTCTACCCAGGCATGCAACGTAAATCGCCGTTCAATCACTCGGGCAACAGCCAACAGCATCAAGCTCCCTCCAATGGCACCAGCCCAGCAGAGCAAGACCGAGTTGCCATATTGGACTTCGCATAAATTGGTAGTAGGGCCGTTAAAGGCGACTGTAGCAGCCACTGCCAATGCGCCCAACAGTATCCAACTGAGGAGCCGGTGAGGTGAATGCTGTCGCATCAACCAGTCGCGTAACAGGTAACCGAAAATCACAAATCCCATGGCCATCAACGCGCTTCCTATGGGAAAAACGCGCAACAGGCCACACTCCCATGGATGGTTGCCAATAATCCTCGCGAAAATCACCGACAGCATGGCCACCACGACAATAGCCCATCGTGGAATCCTACATATCCCCTCCATGCAATACTTCGGTAAATTTTTAAAGTTCACGAGGCATAAGCCTCAAAGTTGTTA
>JAJBVP010000126.1 GCA_020859755.1 Bacteroidales bacterium
TCTTTAAAGGGGGAAAGGAGGTTGAAGCTTTAAACCATTAAATCTTTAAAGGGGGAAAGGGGGGAAGAGGTGTGGGGGATCAGTGAACGAATTTGTTGATGGCGTCGATGAATGCCTCGGCCGAAGCGGCCACGATGTCGGTGTTGGCCGAGAAGCCGTAGTAGGAGTTGCCGTCGTATTCCACCGTCATGTGCACCTTGCCCACGTCGTTGCTGCCCTTGTTGATGGCCTGGATGAGGAACTCCTTGACAAGCATCGTGCGGCGAATGATGAGTTTGATGGCGGAGATGGCGGCGTCGACTGGGCCGTTGCCCGATGCGCAAGCCTCGAATTTCTCCCCTGCGATGTCCAGGCCCACGGAAGCGACGGAGTGAACGCCCACGCCCGAGGTGACTTGGAGGAAGTCGAGCTTGATGCGTCGCTTGGCTGCGTGGTGCTTTCCGGCGAGCATGAGCACGTCGTCGTCGTTGATCTCCTTCTTGCGGTCGGCAAGCTGGAGGAACGATTGGTAGGCCTTGTCGAGGGCCTCCTTGTCGAGCTCGATGCCGAGCACGTGCAGGCGGTGCTTGAGTGCGGCTCGTCCCGAGCGTGCGGTAAGCACGATCGAGTTCTCGTCCACTCCCACGTCGGTGGGGTTGATGATCTCGTAGCTTTCGCGATTCTTGAGCACGCCGTCCTGGTGGATGCCCGAGGAGTGGGCAAACGCGTTGCGACCCACGATAGCCTTGTTGGGTTGCACGGGCATGTTCATCAGCGACGAAACCATGCGGGAGATTCCGTAGATCTTGGTGGTGTTGATATTGGTGTCGATGCCCAGCTCTTTGTGGCTCTTGAAGATCATAGCGACCTCCTCGAGCGAGGTGTTGCCGGCGCGCTCGCCGATGCCGTTGATTGTCACCTCGGCTTGGCGCGCGCCACCGAGGATACCCGAGATTGTGTTGGCCGTGGCCATGCCCAGGTCGTTGTGGCAGTGGGTGGCGATAGTCACCTTGTCGATACCATCAACGTTGTCGATGAGGTATTTAATCTTGGCTTGGAAGTCGCGGGGCAGGCAATAACCTGTTGTATCGGGGATGTTTACCACGGTGGCACCAGCCTTGATCACAGCCTCGATCACGCGGGCCAGGTACTCGTTGTCGGTGCGCCCGGCGTCCTCGGCGTAGAATTGCACGTCCTCGACGAATTTCTTGGCGAATGACACGCAAGCCACGGCTCGCTCGAGAATCTCCTCGCGATTGGAGTTGAATTTATATTTAATGTGGTAGTCGGAGGTGCCGATACCGGTGTGGATACGTTTGCGTTTGGCGTATTTTAGGGCGTCGGCTGCCACGCGTATGTCGTTCTCAACGGCGCGCGTCAAGGCGCAGATTGTAGGCCAAGTGACAGCCTTGGATATCTCTTGCACGGAATTGAAATCACCAGGGCTGCTCACGGGAAATCCGGCCTCGATGACGTCGACGCCAAGCTCCTCAAGAGCCTTCGCGACCTCGATTTTCTCGACCGTGTTCAATTGGCAACCTGGCACTTGCTCGCCGTCGCGGAGCGTGGTGTCAAATATAAATAGACGATCACTCATAATTGGATAATAAATCTTTTTTACCTTGCTTGGAGTATATTTGGCCGCAAAGTTATAACTATTTTCCCGATTTGACAAACAAATGTTAAGCTATTTCGCCAAATCGCTTAAAAGTTGCCACTTTTGGTCGGCTGAAAAATTGGAATCTTAGAAGCAGGCTCCCACCTTCACCCCGGCGAATTGCAACGCGTTGCATCCCACGTGCTGGTCCTGCCACGTGTAGTTGTCGCGGGTCATCAGATTGTAGCTTAGCACGAAGTAGCTGCGGAATTTCTTGCCCGTGGCCAGGTGAATGCCTATGCCCCAGGAGCCGTAGAAG
Source organism: Bacteroidales bacterium (assembly GCA_020859755.1). Taxonomy (GTDB): domain Bacteria; phylum Bacteroidota; class Bacteroidia; order Bacteroidales; family Muribaculaceae; genus JAJPXC01. Next base: position 1,896 of record JAJBVP010000126.1, read on the forward strand.
CCCGTCTGGGTATTCTCATTGTAAATATGGTTGACAGAGCCACCCATGTGCGTCTCGAAGAACAGAAGGCGAGGACGCGAGGAGAAACTCGTGCGGAAAATGGCGTAGACCGGAAACGACCGCGAGTCGTTGCTCACCATCATGTCGATGCCGGCGCCGATGCCGGCCATGAGGATCGACGGGGAGCGATAACCGATGTAGGCGTCGATGTTGAGCGTCGACATGTCGTGGCCTGTGAGGTCGATCATCGACGAGGCGTCCACGCCCCAGCCGAAGCCTTTGGTGGTGTCGATTGTGCCCTGGGCCTTGGAGGCGGTGGCTACAAGCAGTATTGTGAGAATTAGCAATAACTTTTTCATTCGTGTTTGGGTTTTTTGAACAGCTTCAAGGCTGTCCACTGGTTGATAGTGCTTTGGGCGATGGGTTCCAGGCTGTGGCGCCGAGCCTCTTCTCTTACCATGTCGGCGTCCTTACCCTCGTAAAAACCGCTAAGGAACATGGTGCCGCAAGGCTTTAACTTTTCCGCATAAACGGCTAAATCAGATAGAATTACGTTGCGGTTGATATTGGCGAGGAACACGTCGGCCGGTTCCACATCCTTCAAGGCTGTGGCATCGCCAAGAATCACGTTGATTTCAGGATGGTGGTTGACGGCGACGTTCTCCACGGCGTTCTCCTTGGCCATTGGGTCAATCTCGATTGCCGTGACGGGGGATGCTCCACGCATGGCGGCCAGAATGGCGAGGATGCCCGTGCCGGTGCCCATATCGATCACCGACCGTCCCTCGAGGTCGAGGGTGAGCAACCCTGAAAGCATCAACTCGGTGGTGGCGTGATGTCCCGTGCCGAATGCCATCTTGGGATCGATCACAATGTCGTAACGCGCTTGGGGGTAATCGGTGTGGAAGGAGCTGTGCACCACGCATTGGTCCTCCACCACGATGGGCTGGAAGTAGTGGCGTTCCCATTCCAGGTTCCAATCTTGCCCCTCGATGAGCTCATGGGTGATGTTGGCCTGCCGCGGCGCGCCAGGGAGGGTTTCGACAGCCCTCACGACGGCTTGCTCGTCGGCCAATTCCTTGCGGATGTATGCCGTCAGGCCGTGCTCGTCGGGAACAAAACTCTCGTACCCAGCCTCGCCCAACTCGTAAGCCAGAAGGTCGGTTGCCGTCTCGTCGCACGGCTTCAATTCAATCCTCGTCGCTATATAATCATTCATAACGCCAATTTTTGGCAAAGTTACACCTTTTTCCTCAAGCGACCAAAATCAGTGAATGTGGCAACCGCGATTCAGAAAAAATTATTGCGATTTTGTCACTTTCGGGAGGGTTGTGGTTGCTGTTTCAACAATTTTGCGTAACTTTGACGATTGATTTAGAAATAGCTTTAATAATAGCCAAAGACAGCAAGCAAATATTAGCAAATGAAAGTACTTAAATTCGGTGGAACTTCCGTGGGCTCGGTGGAGAGCCTGATGAATGTGAAACGCATCGTAGAGCAGGCGCAAGAGCCTGTGATTGTGGTGGTTTCTGCATTGGGAGGAGTAACCGACAAACTCATATCGACGGCGCGTCTGGCAGCCAAGGGCGACATTGCCCACCTTGAAAGCTACGCCCAGATCGTCGAGCGCCACAACAAAATTATCGACGGGGTGATTCCCGAGGAGTTGCGATTAGACGTGCGCTCCATTACCACCCCGTTGCTCGAAGAGCTAGGTAACATCTACCGCGGCATCTCGCTGATACGCGACCTGAGCGACCGCACCCTCGACATCGTGGTGAGCTACGGCGAGCGCCTGTCGAGCACCATTATCTCCTTTCTGATAAAGGACGCGCGCCTGATGGACTCGCGCAAGTTTATCCGCACACAGAAACAGTTTGGCAAGCATATTCTCGATGCCGAGACAACCTACGAGTTGATCCACAGCTGCTTTGACGCGCTCAACGACAAAGTGTTACTTGTGCCTGGCTTCATCGCCTCCAATGCCGAAGGCGACATTACCAACCTCGGTCGTGGCGGTAGCGACTACACCGCGGCTATTTTGGCCGCGACACTCAAGGCTTCCCAGCTTGAAATATGGACCGATGTCGATGGATTCATGACCGCCGACCCGCGTGTGATCGACGCCGCCTATGTCATTGACCATCTTACATTTGTCGAGGCTATGGAGCTATGCAACTTCGGCGCTAAGGTGGTTTATCCCCCGACGATTTACCCCGTGTTCCATAAGAATATCCCTATTCTCATCAAGAACACGTTCAATCCCGAGGCTCCAGGCACACTCATCTGCGAGCAACGCCCCGGCACTGAGGGTAAAGCCATCAAGGGTATCTCATCGATCAATGACACCTGCCTGATTACCGTCACGGGTCTGGGCATGGTGGGTATCATCGGTATCAACGCCCGCATTTTCAACGCTTTGGCCAAGAACGGCGTGAGTGTGTTCTTGGTTTCCCAGGCATCGTCGGAGAACAACACCTCATTCGCTGTCAAGAACGCCGACGCCGAACTGGCCGTCTCGGTGCTCCAGGAGGAATTCGCTCCCGAACTGGAGAGCGGCGAGATTAGCGACATCTCGGCTGAACGCGACCTTGCCACTGTAGCTATCGTAGGCGAAAACATGAAGCACACCACCGGTATCTCCGGCAAGCTGTTCAACACTCTCGGCCGCAACGGTATCAACGTGATCGCTTGCGCTCAGGGCGCTTCCGAGACCAACATCTCTTTCGTCATCACCCTCAAAAACCTTAAGAAAGCCCTCAACACCCTTCACGACTCGTTCTTCCTGAGCGAGACGCAGGTGTTGAACCTCTTCGTGGTGGGAATCGGCAACGTGGGTCGTCGCCTGTTGAAGCAGATCCAGAGTCAGCAGCAGGCCCTGTTGCGCGACAAAGCCCTCGAGCTGCGTATCGTGGGCATCGCCAACTCCCGCAAATGCGTGTTCACCCGCGACGGAATCGACCTCGACCACTATCAGCAGATGCTTGAGGAATCGAGCATCGCGGCCACTCCCGACAACATTCGCCAGGGCGTTCTGGGGATGAACATCTTCAACTCGGTATTTGTCGATTGCACTGCCTCGCAGCATATTGCCGACCTGTATTACGACCTTTTGAGCAACAACGTCAACGTCGTTGCCGCCAACAAGATAGCCGCTTCGGCCGATTACGAAAGCTACGCCAAGCTTAAGCGCATCGCCCGCAAGAAGGACGTCAAATTCCTGTTTGAGACCAACGTGGGCGCCGGCCTGCCCATCATCAACACCATCAACAACCTCATCAACTCGGGCGACAAGATCCTGAAGATCGAGGCTGTGGTTTCGGGCACGCTCAACTATATATTTAATGTGTTGAGCGAGGACGTGCCTCTGAGCAAAGCCATCAACATGGCCAAGGAGGCTGGCTACTCCGAGCCCGACCCTCGAGTCGACCTCAGCGGCAAGGACGTGATACGCAAGCTGGTGATTCTGGCCCGCGAGGCCGGTTACAAGGTAGAGCAGGCCGACGTGATACGTCACCTGTTTATACCCGAGGAGTACTTCGAGGGCACCCTCGATCAATTCTTCTCCAATATCACCAAATTGGATAGCGAATTTGAGCAAAAACGCGCCAAGGCAGCCGAGGAACACAAGCGCTTTCGCTTCGTGGCCACGCTGGAGGACGGTCGCGTGAGCGTGTCGCTGCAAAGCGTCGACCGCGCCCACCCGTTCTACCACCTCGAGGGTAGCAACAACGTGATTCTCCTCACCACCGAGCGCTACAAGGAATACCCGATGGTGATCAAGGGCTACGGCGCGGGTGCCGAGGTAACCGCTGCCGGCGTCTTTGCCGACATCATCTCAATTGCAAATATTCGATGAAACACATTATTATATTAGGTGACGGAATGGCCGACGAGCCCATTGAGAAGCTCGGCGGACTCACTCCGTTGCATTATGCCAAGACACCCGCCATGGACCGCCTCGCCCGCGAAGGCGCCCAAGGCCTGTTGACCACCGTGCCCGAGGGTTACCACCCCGGCAGCGAGATCGCCAATCTGGCCGTTTTGGGCTACGACGTGCGCGAGGTGTTTGAGGGTAGGGGATCGCTCGAGGCAGCCTCTATGGGCGTGGACATCGCTCCCGACGAGATGGCCATGCGTTGCAACATCATCTGCCTTACCCCCGATGGCAAAATCAAAAACCACTCGGCCGGCCACATCACTACCGAGGAGGCCACCGAACTCATCCACGCATTGCAGAATGAGCTTGGCGACGACCGAGTGTCGTTTCATCCCGGTGTGTCATATCGTCACCTGATCAAAATCAAGAACGCCGACAAACGTCTCGACTGTTTCCCTCCCCACGACCATCCAGGAGAGCCTTGGCGTCCCCTGCTGATCAAGGCACAAGTGTCAGAGGCTCAAGAAACAGCCCAGCTGCTCAACGACCTGATCATTCGATCCCAAAAGGTGCTGGAAAATCATCCGGTCAACCTCGCCCGCAAGGCCAAAGGCCTCGATATGGCCAACTCCATCTGGCCGTGGTCGCCTGGCTACAAGCCCAATATGCAACCCCTTACCGCCACTCGCGGAGTGAAAAAAGGCACCGTGATTTCGGCCGTTGACCTTATCAAGGGCATAGGCGTGTATGCCGGGCTTAAACCCGTGGAGGTTGAGGGTGCCACGGGTCTTTATGACACCAACTACGAGGGGAAGGCGCAGGCCGCCATCGACGCGTTGCGCTCGGGCGACGACTTCGTGTTCCTCCACGTGGAGGCGAGCGACGAGGCCGGACACGAGGGTGATGTGGATCTCAAGGTCAAGACCATAGAGTACCTCGACCAACGCATCATCCAGCCTATCCTCGACGCCGAGGAATCGCTTGGCGAGTCGCTTGCCATCGCCGTCCTCCCCGACCATCCCACCCCTTGCCACTTGCGCACCCACTCGCGTGACGCCGTGCCGTTCCTCATCCGCAAGCCCGGTGTAGCCCCCGACGGACACTCGGAATATAACGAAGTCACCGCCCGCAGCGGCAACTACGGCCACTTGGTGACATCCCAATTCATAGAAGCTTTCCTAAAACATTGATACCAAACGACTAACCATGAAGTATTATTCCACCAACCGCCAAGCCCGAGACGCCTCATTGCAGGAGGCTGTCGTGCGCGGCCTTGCCCCCGATCGCGGCCTTTACATGCCCGAAAGGATTGCTGCTATTCCTCGCGCTTTCTTTAACAATATCGGCGAAATGACCCTTCAGGACATCGCCTATGTCGTTGCCAACACCCTCTTTGGTGAGGACATCGACGCCTCTACCCTCAAGAAAATCGTTAACGAAACCCTCAATTTCGACATACCCTTGCGCAAAGTTGAGGACAACCGATATGTGCTTGAACTGTTCCACGGGCCCACGCTCGCCTTCAAGGACGTGGGTGCCCGATTCATGGCGCGACTGCTTGGCCACTTCAACTCCAAGGTCAACCCCGGCCAAGAGGTACATGTGCTGGTTGCTACCTCGGGCGACACCGGGAGCGCCGTGGCCAACGGCTTCTTGGGCGTAGAGGGAGTGAGAGTGCATGTGCTTTACCCCAAAGGGAAGGTTAGCCCGATTCAGGAATGCCAGTTCACCACCTTGGGGCAGAACATCACCGCCTTGGAGGTGTCAGGTACATTCGACGACTGCCAAGCGCTGGTTAAGGGAGCCTTTATGGATAAAGAGTTGAACGAGCGCTTGAAACTCACCTCGGCCAACTCAATCAACATCGCCCGCTTCCTGCCACAGATGTTCTACTACTTCTACGGTGTGGCACAGGCCGCAAAAATGGGCTTGGACCCCCACAAGGTGGTGTTCGCTGTCCCCAGCGGCAACTTCGGCAACTTGACGTCGGCCTTGATTGGCAAGCGCATGGGTATGCCCGTAAAGCGTTTCATCGCGGCCAACAACCGAAACGATATCTTCTATCAGTACCTGCGCTCGGGTGTTTACTCTCCCAAAGCGTCGATCCCCACCATCGCCAACGCCATGGACGTGGGCGATCCCTCCAACTTCGCCCGTATCCTCGACCTCTACGATGGCTCGCGCGACCGCATCGCCCAGGACATCTCGGGCGTGACTTACACCGACGACCTGATTGCCGAAACCATCCGTACCGTCTACGACCGCACTGGATATCTGCTCGACCCTCACGGAGCTACCGGCTATCGCGCGCTCGAGGAGGAACTCGCCCCTGGCGAGATAGGCATTGCCCTGGAAACTGCCCACCCCGCCAAGTTCAAATCCACCGTCGAGGAGATCATCGGCAAGCCCGTGGAAGTGCCTGCCAAGCTCGCAGCCTTCATCGGCGGCACTAAGCGCACCGTCAAACTTTCTCCTACTCTCGCTTGTTTCAAAAAATATCTGATGGGTCTTTAATGGCCGAATGGAGGCATCTTTATTCCTTTCCTCCTTTCCTCCCTTGAAATCCCTCATTAAAAATTTATAAAATTATGGCAAATAAACGCGACCTTAAGAAGCAGATCAAGAACATCTGCGGCGCCCTCGCCTCGGAGTGCGCTCTCGCCTCGCAATTCGTGCCTGGCATCGACCGTGAAAAAATGAACGAGATTATCGGCAAAATCGCCGACCTCCAAGTAACGACCATCGAGCGCCTTGGCGTAGCCTTCGACAAGAGTCCACGCGACTTCGACAACCAGGTGGCCTACGTGAAGGCTAAAAAAGAATACTTCGCCAAGGCCTACAAGGCACTCGTTGAAGGCTTCAACACCCAGGCTGAGGAGATTGTAAAAGAGATGAACGCCGTGCTCCCACAGGCCCAAAAGGACGCCAACAAGGAAGCCGCCGCAAAATAGCATTTAGCCCTCGTAATTACGCAATTAACCACTAACCATTAACCACTAACCATTAGGAAAAATGTGGCTCTCGCGCATGATATTGAAACTCATGGGCTGGAAAGTTGACGTTACCGTCCCCGACTATCCCAAGTGCATCATATGCGTTGCGCCCCACACATCCAACTGGGACTTTATTATCGGAAAGCTCGCCTACGCCTCTATCGGGCGTAAGGCGTGCTTTTTGATGAAAGAGCAGTGGTTTTTCTTCCCCTTGGGATTGGTTTTCAAGGCGATGGGCGGTATCCCCGTGCCCAAGAAACGCGGCAGCGCCCTGTCGGCCGAGATTGTCAACCGTTTCCACCACAGCGAGCGCCTGGCCTTGGCCATCACTCCCGAGGGTACTCGAAGCCTCACAAGCAAATGGCGCACAGGCTTCCTCCACATCGCCCTTGACGCGCGTGTGCCTATATTATTAGGTGTAATTGATTTCGGCAAGAAACTGGTGACGATTACCGACACGTTCAACCCCACGGCCGACATCGACGCCGACATCGCCAAGATCAAAAGCTACTATCGGGGCGCTATCGGCCGACATCCCGAAAAATTCACCACCGATTAATCACCACCCATTAACCATTAACCGTTAACCGCTATCTTGAAAATCGCAGCCTTACCACTTGATATCGTCTGGGGCGACAAGAAAGAAAACATGCTTCAGGTAGCCGAGTCGCTCAACCGCCTACCCAAGGACACCGACATCGCCGTTCTTCCCGAGCTCTTCTCCACTGGATTTCTGCCCGATCGCGACCTTGTGGCCGATCAAGCCGAAACGATCACGGGACCCACGGTCGACGCCCTTCGACGCTGGGCCGCGTTTTTCAACCTGGCTATCTGCGGTTCGTTCCTGTGCAGGGTAGGGGACGCCTATTACAACCGCGGCTTCTTCATTGAGCCATCAGGCGAGGAGACTTTTTATGACAAGCACCACCTTTTCAACCTCAGCCGAGAGGCCGACCTCCTGTCCAAGGGACAGCAACGCGTGCCGGTGATCCGCTACCGAGGCTGGAACGTGTCCTTTATCATATGTTACGACCTGCGTTTCCCCACATGGGACCGCAACAACGACCTGAAATACGACCTGATGCTTGTGCCCGCCAACTGGCCGTCGACTCGCCGCTTGGCTTGGGATGCCCTTTCGGCCGCCCGAGCTATCGAAAACCAAGCCTACTGGGTGGGGGCCAATCGCTCGGGTCGTGACGACTACGGCGAGTACCCCGTCGACATGACCGTTATTTACGACTACCTTGGCCAACCCATAGCCAAGGGCACGAGCCGTGACGCGGTAATCGCCGAATTCGAGCGAAAAGAGATGGACGCATTCCGCGACAAGTTTCCAATTTGGCGCGACAACGACTGAAATTCCGAAATTTTGTTACAAAAACCACCGCATTTTTATCATTTTTCCAAGAAAATGCGATTTTTCAAGAAATTTTCTCAAAATTTTGTTGGTATTTGCGACAAAATGCTTACCTTTGTGCCGTAATCATTACTTAACACTCTAAGGTATGGCAAAAGAAGAGGTTTTAGAGTTCACCAAAATGCATGGAATCGGCAACGATTACATCTACCTCGATTGCCGCGCCTGTTTCCCGGAAAATCTCCCCGAGCTTTCCTACCGCCTGAGCGACCGTCACCGCTCGATAGGCGGCGATGGAATTATCACTGTAAGCAATAGCGATGTGGCCGACTTGCGCATGCGCATCTTCAACGCCGATGGCTCGGAGGCTCGCATGTGTGGCAACGGAGCCCGCTGCGTGGGCAAGCTCGCCTATGATCACGGAATGATTTCCAAAACCCGATTCACCCTCGAAACCCTTGGCGGGATCAAGACCCTCGACCTTCACCTTGGCACGGATGGCAAGGTGGAGAGCGTTACGGTCGACATGGGCGAGCCTTCGCTTGTGCCGGCTGAAATACCCGTCATCACCGATGGCGACCGCGTGGTCGACCAGCCGGTAAGGGTAGGGGACACGGAGGTGCGCCTGACCGCCGTGTCGATGGGCAATCCCCACGCTGTGGTTTTCGTCGACGACCTTTCCACGGTTGACGTCCACGGCTTAGGCAGAAAGCTCGAGTGGCACCGCTTATTCCCTGAGAGGGCGAATATCGAGTTCGCTCAAGTGCTCGCTCCGGGGAAGATAAGAATGAGAGTGTGGGAACGCGGTTCGGGCGAAACCCAAGCCTGCGGCACCGGCGCGTGCGCCGTGGCTGTCGCCGCGGCTATCACGGGACGCTCCCCGCGCAAGTCGCTAATCCACCTCCTGGGAGGCGACCTCCAAATCGACTGGAGCTCCGACGACAACCATGTGTATATGACGGGGCCAGCCGAGGAGACTTTCACGGGTACCGTGAGAGTATAAAGGATGAAGGGTAAAAGATAAAGGACGAAAGGTTTAAGGTAATTAATAAGGTAAGAAAGATGATAAAGGTTAACGACAATTTCTGCAAGCTGCCAGGGAGCTACCTCTTTTCGGAGGTCGCGCGCAAGGTGAAAGCCTACGCCGAGGCCAACCCCACCGCCAAGATCATCAAGATGGGCATCGGGGATGTGACTCGTCCCCTCTGTCCCGCGGCGATCGCGGCGATGACTGAGGCCGTCAAGGACCAGGCATCGACTGAGACGTTCCACGGCTACGGCCCCGAGACGGGATACGACTTTCTGCGCCAGGCCATCGTGGCTGGCGATTACGCCAAGCGTGGAGTGAAAGTGGAGCTTGACGAGATTTTCGTTAACGACGGAGCCAAAAGCGACACCGGCAACATCGGCGATATTCTTTCCATCGACTGCAAGGTGGCTGTTACCGACCCCGTTTATCCCGTATACGTTGACACCAACGTCATGGCGGGCCGCGCCGGCGACCTCCGAGGCAACGGCTGCTGGAGCAACGTCATCTATCTCCCCTGCACCGTCGACAACGATTTCATCCCAGCGCTTCCCAAGGAGACGCCCGATGTGATCTACCTGTGCTATCCCAACAACCCCACCGGCACCACGCTAACGCGCGACCAACTGAAGGTGTGGGTCGACTACGCTCGCAAGAATGGTGCGTTGATTCTATTCGACTCGGCTTATGAGGCCTATATCACCGACGAGGATGTACCCCATTCAATATATGAGATCCCTGGAGCCAAGGAGGTGGCAATCGAGTTCCGTAGCTACTCCAAGACTGCCGGATTCACCGGCGTGCGCTGCGGCTACACCGTGGTGCCGATGGCTCTCCAAGGTGTCAACTCCAAGAGCGAAAAAGTAAGCCTCAACGCCCTTTGGCGTCGTCGCCAAACCACCAAATTCAACGGTGCTTCTTACATTGCCCAGCGTGGCGCCGCCGCTCTTTACACATCACGTGGCCGCGAGGAGACAGCCGCCACTGTCGCTTATTACATGGACAACGCCCGCATGCTCCGCGAGGCTATGCTCTACCTGGGGTTGAAGGCCGTGGGCGGTGTCAACGCTCCTTACGTGTGGGTGAAGACCCCCGACGGGCTGTCGTCGTGGGAGTTCTTCGACCTTCTTCTCAGCAAGTGCTCTATTGTGGGCACTCCCGGCGTGGGCTTCGGACCCTCGGGTGAGGGCTACTTCCGGTTCTCGGCCTTCTCATCACATGAGGCCACCGAGGAAGCCGCCGAGCGCCTTGCCAAATTCATCAAATAAGAAATAATCAGTAAACATCCAATTATACTTGTAAATTATGTTGAGATTTAAAGTAGTGGAAGAGGCTTTCGACCGCAAAGCCGTTCCCGTTGAGATCCCCGCTGAGCGTCCCGACCAATATTTCGGATCGCTGGTGTTCAACCGCAAGAAGATGTACGAGTACCTCCCCAAGAAGACCTATGAGGCGCTCATCGACGCTATCGAGAACAAGAAACCCATCTCCCGTGAGCTGGCCGACTCGGTTGCCGAGGGCATGAAGCGCTGGGCCGTCGACAACGGCGCGCGCCACTACACCCACTGGTTCCATCCCCTTACCGATGGAACCGCCGAGAAGCACGACGCCTTCATCGAGCCCGACGGCAAGGGCGGCGTGGTAGAGGAATTCACCGGCAAGCTGCTCGTTCAGCAAGAGCCCGACGCATCGTCGTTCCCCAACGGCGGTATCCGTAACACCTTCGAGGCTCGCGGCTACTCGGCTTGGGATATCTCCTCGCCCGCTTTCATCCTCGACAGGACCTTGTGTATCCCCACGATCTTTATCTCCTATACCGGCGAGTCGCTCGACTACAAGACACCGCTTCTGCGCGCCTTGAACGCCGTTGACAAGGCTGGTACCGACGTAGCTCGCTACTTCGACCCCGAGGTGAACCATGTTCACTCCTACCTGGGTTGGGAACAGGAGTACTTCCTCGTCGACGAGGCCCTTTACAACGCCCGTCCCGACCTTGTGCTCACCGGTCGCACACTTATGGGACACGAGAGCGCCAAGAACCAGCAACTTGAGGACCATTACTTTGGTGCCATCCCCTCGCGCGTTGAGGCTTTCATGCTCGACCTCGAGATCGAGTGCCACAAGCTTGGCATCCCCGCCAAGACCCGCCACAACGAGGTGGCTCCCAACCAGTTTGAGCTAGCTCCTATCTTCGAGGAGACCAATCTGGCCAACGACCACAACCTCCTGTTGATGTCGTTGATCGCCGAGGTGGCTCGTCGCCATAACTTCCGCGTGCTGCTCCACGAGAAACCCTTCGCCGGCATCAACGGCTCGGGCAAGCACAACAACTGGAGCCTCGGTACCGACAAGGGTGTGCTCCTGTTTGCCCCCGGCAAGACCCCGATGGCCAACCTGCAGTTTATCACCTTCGTCGTAAACGTTATGGCCGCTGTGCATAAGCACAACGCCCTGCTCAAAGCCTCAATCATGTCGGCTACCAACGGTCACCGTCTGGGCGCCAACGAGGCACCGCCAGCCATCATCTCAATCTTCACCGGCAGCATGCTCTCCGATATCCTCGACAAGCTCGAGAAGAGCACCAAGGACGAGTTGATTAACCTCGCCGGCAAGGAGGGTATGTCGCTCGGCTTGGCCCAGATACCCGAGCTGATGATCGACAACACCGACCGCAACCGCACATCGCCTTTCGCCTTCACCGGCAACCGCTTCGAGTTCCGCGCCGTGGGTTCGTCGGCCAACTGCGCATCGGCCATGATCGCCCTCAACTCGGCAGTCGCTGAGCAGCTCGCCGACTTCAAGGTAAAGGTTGACGAGCGTATCGCCCGTGGCGAGAGCCTCACCCACGCCTTGCTCGAGGAGATCAAGGTGCTCATCACGGCCTCCAAGGCTATCCACTTCGACGGCAACGGCTACTCGGATGAGTGGAAAGAGGAGGCTGCCCGTCGCGGCCTCGACTGCGAGGGCTCCGTTCCCAAGGTGTTTGACGCTTACCTTAAGGATTCTTCCGTCGAGATGTTCGACAAGCTCGGCGTCTTCTCCAAGGTGGAGCTCGAGGCCCGCAACGAGGTGAAGTGGGAGATGTACACCAAGAAGATCCAGATTGAGGCACGCGTCCTTGGCGACCTCGCTATCAACCATATCATCCCTGTGGCTACCCGCTACCAGTCGATCCTCGTCGACAACCTGGTGAAAATCAAGCATCTGTTCAGCGACGAGAAGAAGGCCGAGAAGATTGTTTCCCAGGATCTGGTCACCATCGAGAAGATCTCCGACCACATGTCGATCATCAAGGAAGAGGTCGACAAGATGGTGCAGGCCCGCAAGAAGGCCAACCGTATCGAGAACGAGCGTGAGAAGGCCATCGCCTACCACGACACTGTGGCTCCCTGCATGGAGGTGATACGCTACCACATCGACAAGCTCGAGCTTATGGTCGACAACGAGATGTGGCCCCTGCCCAAGTATCGCGAGCTCTTGTTTATCCGCTAATCATTAAAAGTTTTCAGTTTTCAGTTTTCAGTTGTTAGTCGTTTATTCGTTTACTCGCGTATTCGAAGAAAATACTGAAGACTGAAAACTGAAAACTCCCATTCACAACTAAAGTATTACAGCAAGTAAAATATGGCATTACCCAAAGCACAGGGTCTATACGACCCTAGCCAGGAAAAAGACGCGTGCGGTGTGGGCCTGTTGGTCAATATCCGCGGTGTCAAAAGCCACCAATTGGTAGAGAAGGGCCTTCAGGTGCTGGAGCACATGGTGCACCGCGGCGCCGAGGGTGCTGATCCCAAGACCGGCGACGGTGCCGGTATCATGGTGCAAATACCCCACGAATTTATCCTCTTGCAGGGAATCGCCGTGCCCGAGAAGGGTCGTTACGGTTCCGGCTTGGTGTTCTTGCCCCGCAATGAGGACGAGCAGGGAATTATTATGGATATCATCGAGCGCGAGGCCATCGAGATGGGCTTGACGCTATTGCCCGTGCGCGACGTGCCCACCAATAACGAGCAACTTGGAGAGGTGGCACGGTCGGCCGAGCCTGTAATCAAACAGATTTTCATCGCCGATGAGGTAAGCAACGATCCCATCGAGCCCCGCTTGTACATCCTGCGCCGACGCATCGAGAAGAAGGTGGAGGCGCTGAAGATTCCCGGGAAGGCCGATTTCTATATCGTGTCGCTGTCGTCGAAACATATCGTCTACAAAGGAATGCTTTCGTCGCTCCAGCTCCGCTACTACTTCCCCGACCTGATGAATCCCCATTTCACCACGGCCATGGCCTTGGTGCACTCGCGTTTCTCAACCAACACGTTCCCCACATGGTCGCTCGCACAGCCATTCCGAATGCTCGGCCACAACGGCGAAATCAACACCATTCAAGGCAACCGCCTATGGATGAAGGCCCGCGAATGCGTGCTTCACCCGGCCGCTTTCGGCGACAACGACCTGACGCCGATCCTCCAGCCCAATATGAGCGACTCGGCTTCGCTGGACAACGCCCTGGAGTACTTCGTGATGGGTGGCATGAGCTTGCCTCACGCTTTGGCCATGCTCGTGCCTGAGAGTTTCAACGACAAAAACCCGATTTCCACCGACCTGAAGGCATTCTTCGAGTTCCACTCCATCTTGATGGAGGCGTGGGACGGTCCCGCCACGCTGTTGTTCAGCGACGGTCGCTATGCAGGTGGCATGTTGGACCGCAACGGTCTGCGTCCCGCGCGCTGGCTCTTGACCCACAACGACACGATGGTGATAGCTTCCGAGATGGGCGTGCTGTCGTTTGACGCCTCCGAGGTAAAGGAGAAAGGACGTCTGCGTCCCGGCAAGATGCTTCTTGTCGACATGGAGCAGGGCAAGATCTTGCGCGACAAGGAAGTGAAGGAGCAGTTGGCCAGCGAATTCCCTTACCGCGACTGGCTTGAGAAAAACCGTATCAAGCTTGATAAAATATCCTCGGGACGCAAGGTGGAAAACACCGTTGACGACCTCGAGCGTCAACTACACTCGTTCAACTACCACCGCGAGGAGATCGAGAAGATCATCACTCCGATGGCCGTCGACGCCAAGGAGCCGGTCAACTCGATGGGTAACGACACTCCTCTGGCCGTGCTGAGCGAGAAGCCGCAACTGCTGTTCAACTATTTCCGCCAGCACTTCGCCCAGGTGACCAACCCGCCTATCGACCCGCTGCGTGAGGAGCTGGTGATGAGCCTACACAGCTATATCGGCGCCATCAACCTCAACTTGATGGAGCCTACCAGCGACCTGTGCAAGATGGTGGAGCTGAAGCGACCCATCCTCACCAACCAGGAGCTTGACATCCTCTGCAACCTGCGCTACAAGGGCTTCAACACCCGCAAGCTGGCCATGACTTTCCCCGTGGCTGAAGGCGCCCAGGGCATGAAAAAAGCAATCGACGCCCTGTGCGACGAGGCTGAGAAGGCCGTCGACGAGGGTTGCAACTATATCGTGCTGAGCGACCGCACCGTCGACAAGGACAACGCCCCAATACCCTCGCTGCTGGCCACCTCGGCCGTTCATCACCACCTTATCGAGCGGAAAAAACGCGTGCAGACGGCCCTCGTTGTCGAGACTGCCGACGCTCGAGAGGTGATGCACTTCGCCTTGCTTTCGGGCTACGGAGCCTCAGCGGTCAACCCGTATCTGGCCTTCGCCGTGATCAACGAAATCGTGAAGCGAGGCGAGATCCAGCTCGATTATCACACAGCCGAGAAGAATTACATCAAGGCTATCGACAAGGGCCTCTTGAAGGTGATGTCGAAGATGGGTATCTCCACTATCACTTCCTACAAGGGTGCCCAGCTCTTCGAGGCCATCGGCCTGGGCGAGGATTTGACCAAGGCTTACTTCGGGCGCACCGTTTCCAAGATCGGTGGCATTGACCTCGAGGATCTTGTCAAGGACATCAAGCGCGTCCATGAGGAGGCTTTCTCCGACGAGTTCAACCCTGCAAAGCCTATCGAGCACATCGGACAATACGCATTCCGCAAGGACGGCGAGAAGCACGCTTGGAACCCCGAGACCATCGCTACCCTCCAGCTTGCCACACGTCTTGGCAGCTACAAGAAGTTCAAGGAATTCACCTCTCTGGTCGATAACAAGCCCGAGCCTATCTTCATCCGCGACTATCTTACCTATAAGAAGGGCGAGCCTATCCCCGTCGACGAGGTGGAGCCGATCGAGGACATCATGCGCCGCTTCGTCACTGGAGCCATGTCGTTCGGCTCAATCAGCCGCGAGGCCCACGAGGCCATGGGTATCGCCATGAATGCCATTGGAGCCCGCTCCAACACTGGCGAGGGTGGCGAGGACGCTGAGCGTTTCAAGCCCCGCGAGGACGGCACAAGCGCCCGATCGGCCATCAAGCAAGTGGCCTCGGGACGTTTCGGCGTCACGGCCAATTATCTTGTCAACGCCGACGAGATCCAGATCAAGATCGCCCAGGGCGCCAAGCCCGGTGAGGGCGGTCAACTCCCTGGTTTCAAGGTCGATAAGATCATCGCCAAGACCCGCCACTCAATCCCCGGCATCTCGCTGATTTCGCCTCCCCCTCACCACGATATCTACTCCATCGAGGACTTGGCACAGCTTATTTTCGACCTGAAGAACGTCAACCCCGACGCCAAGGTGTCGGTGAAGCTCGTTTCCGAGTCGGGCGTTGGTACTATCGCCGCGGGTGTGGCCAAGGCTAAGAGCGACTTGATCACTATCTCGGGTGCCGAGGGTGGCACAGGCGCCTCCCCCGCCAGCTCGATCCGTTACGCTGGTCTGCCCTCCGAGATAGGTCTTGCCGAGACCCAGCAGACTTTGGTACTCAACAACTTGCGTGGACAGGTGAAGCTGCAAGTCGATGGACAACTCAAGACCGCTCGCGACGTGGTGATTATGGCCATGCTTGGCGCCGAGGAGTTCGGCTTCGCCACCTCGGCCCTGATCGTGCTTGGCTGCGTGATGATGCGCAAATGCCACTTGAACACCTGCCCTGTGGGCGTGGCTACCCAAAACCCCGAGTTGCGCAAGCGATTCACCGGCCGTTCCGAGTACTTGATCACCTTCTTCAAGTTCTTGGCCCAGGAGATTCGCGAGACGCTGGCCGAGATGGGAGTGCGTTCGCTCGACGAGATCATCGGCCGCAGCGACCTGCTGATGCCAAAGGACGATGTATCGACTCCCAAGACCGAGCACCTCGACCTGAGCCGCATCATCTACTTCCCCGTCGAGGGCAAGGAGAACGCAATAATCAATGTCACCGCCCAGCAGCACGACATTAAGGATGTGCTCGACCGCGAGCTGATCAACCGCTCCTATCCCGCCATCGAGCACAAGATGCCTGTGGAGCTTGAGTTCCCGATCAAGAACACCGACCGCTCGGTTGGCGCCATGCTCTCGGGCGTGATAGCCAAGAAATACGGCGACGAGGGATTGCCCGACAACACGATCAACTGCACCTTCCGCGGTTCGGCTGGCCAAAGTTTCGGCGCTTTCCTGGCCCACGGTATATCCTTCCGCTTGGAGGGCGACGCCAACGACTATGTGGGCAAGGGCCTTTCGGGTGGCAAGATTGTGATCGTTCCTCCCGTGGGCTCCACCTTCGAGCCTGAGAAGAACATTATCGCCGGCAACACCATCCTCTATGGTGCCACCTCGGGTGAGATCTACATCAACGGTCGCGTGGGCGAGCGTTTCTGCGTGCGCAACTCAGGCGCAACCGCTGTCGTTGAGGGAGTGGGCGACCACTGCTGCGAGTATATGACCGGCGGTCGCACCGTCGTCCTCGGTACCACCGGCCGCAACTTCGCCGCGGGTATGAGTGGTGGCGTGGCTTACGTGTGGAACCCCAACGGCGATTTCGACTACTTCTGCAACATGGAGATGGTGGAGCTGTCGCTGATCGAGGATATGTCCGACAACCGTGAGCTCTATCGCCTTATCGGCAACCACTACAAGCACACCCACTCGCCCCTGGCCGGCAAGATGCTCGACAACTGGCAAGAGTATGTCGACCAGTTCATCAAGGTAGTGCCCTTCGAGTACAAGAAAGTGCTCCACGACGAGAAGATGGAGAAGCTCCAGCGCAAAATCGCCGAGGTAGAGCGCGACTAACCCGTAATATTAACCAAGTAAGACAATAACGATATGGGAAATCCCAAAGCGTTTTTAACCATAAATCGCAAAGAGGCCGGATATCGCCCGATAGCCGACCGAATCAAGGATTACGGCGAGGTTGAGCAGACCCTCAACAGCGAGGATCGACGCCTGCAGGCCTCGCGCTGCATGGAGTGCGGCGTCCCCTTCTGCCACTGGAGCTGTCCTCTGGGCAACAAGCAACCCGAGTGGCAGGACCGCCTCTACAAGAACGACATCAAGGGCGCCTACGCGCTGCTGATCGCCACCGACGACTTCCCCGAGTTCACGGGCCGCGTATGCCCAGCATTGTGTGAGAAAGGTTGCGTGTTGAACAAGATTCACGAGCCGGTAACCGTGCGCGAGAACGAGGCCGCGATTGTAGAGCGCGCTTTCAACGAGGATTACGTTCACGCCAATCCTCCCAAGAAGCGCTCGGGCAAACGTGTTGCCGTAATCGGCTCGGGCCCTTCGGGACTTGCCTGCGCCAACCAATTGAACCAGCGCGGCCACTCGGTTACCGTATTTGAGAAAGACGAGGCAATCGGCGGCCTGCTCCGCTTCGGTATCCCCGACTTCAAGCTCAACAAGAGCGTGATCGACCGTCGCTTGAACCTTCTGAAAGAGGAGGGTATCGAGTTTAAGACGGGCGTGAAAGTGGGCGAGGATATCAAGGCCGACGATCTGCTGAAGGATTTCGACGCCGTGTGCGTCTGCATCGGTTCGGGCGTTCCCCGCGACCTCAAGGCCCCCGGCCGCGAGCTTAAGGGCGTGCACTTCGCCCTGGAGTTGCTACAACAGCAAAACCGTGTGGTGGCCGGTGCCGAGATCCCCAAAGGGGAGCGCATTTCGGCCAAGGGCAAGCACGTGCTCGTGATTGGCGGTGGCGACACCGGCAGCGATTGCGTGGGTACCTCCAACCGCCAGGGCGCGCTCTCGGTCACCCAGATTGAGATTATGCCCAAGCCACCGGAGGGCGAAAATCCCGCTACACCGTGGCCTTACTGGCCTATGATTCTGAAAACCTCGTCGTCCCACATGGAGGGTTGCGACCGCCGCTGGTTGCTCGACACCAAGGAGCTAAAGGGCGTCGACGGCAAGGTGAAAGAGGTGGTTGTCGAGGAGGTGGAATGGGAGAAGGATCCGGCCACCGGACGCATGAACCTCAAGCATACGGGCAAAACCGAGACGCTAAAGGCCGACCTCGTGTTGCTGGCCATGGGCTTCACCAACCCTGTCAAGGAGGGGCTGCTTGAGCAGCTCGGTGTAGAGCTGGATGGCCGCGGTAACGTGAAGGTCGACGCGGCGCAACGCTCGTCGGTCGACAAGGTGTTCGCCGCCGGCGACGCCTCCACCGGTGCCTCCCTCGTTGTGCGCTGTATCGCCTCCGGTCGCAAAGCAGCCCAGAATATACATGACTTCCTCATGAAATAGTTTACTAATAGGGGCAGGCTCAAGCTTGCCCCTATTTATTTACAGCAGAAACTATTAACTATTAACTTTTAACTTTAAACTTTAAACTTTAAACTTTATACTCCTCCCATGGAGCAACTAAAGCACGAGTGCGGCGTGGCGATGATACGCCTGTTGAAACCGCTCGAATATTATCGTGAGAAATACGGCACCTATCTGTGGGGCTTGAACAATCTCTACCTGCTGATGGAGAAACAGCACAACCGCGGCCAGGAAGGCGCCGGTGTGGGTGTGGTGAAAATCGACGCCGTGCCCGGCTATGAGTACATCTTCCGCGAGCGCGCCCTCGGCTCGGGGGCTATCTCCGAGATTTTCGCGTCGATCATGCCCAAATTGGAGGGCGTGGACGAGATGCCACCCGAGGAGGTGGCGCATTTCGCCCCGTTCATCGGCCAGATCTACATGGGTCACTTGCGATATTCCACCACCGGCCGCTCCGGTATCAGCTACGTGCATCCCTTCCTGCGTCGCAACAACTGGCGCTCGCGCAACTTGCTGATGTGCGGCAATTTCAATATGACCAATGTCGACGACGTGTTCCAAGGCATTGTCGACCGTGGCCAGCATCCCCGCTTGTACAGCGACACCATCGTGCTTCTCGAGCAGCTGGGCGCCGCTCTCGACAAGGAGAACCATCGCCTCTACCGCGAGTATCGCGACAAGCTGGAGGATCCCTACCTCGAGCAAAAAATCGAGGACGAGATCGACCCCACCAACGTGCTGGCGGCCGCTTGCCCGTCGTGGGACGGCGGTTACGTGATTTGCGGCGCCACCGGCTCGGGCGATATGTTCGCCATGCGCGACCCTCACGGTATCCGTCCGGCGTTCTATTACAAGAACGAAGAAGTGGTCGTTGTGGCATCGGAGCGACCTGTGTTGCAGACGGTGATGAACATCTCTCGACGCGACGTTTCGGAATTGGTTCCTGGTGAGGCAATCATGGTGGGGAAATCGGGTCGTGTGGAGATCAAGCAGGTGTTGCCCGAGGGTGAGAATCAGCGGTGCTCGTTTGAGCGTATTTACTTCTCACGCGGCAGCGATGCCGACATTTACCAGGAGCGCAAAGCCTTGGGCCGCAACATCGTCAAGGAATTGGACCCGCTGGTGGGCAACGACTTGGATCACACCGTATTCTCATTCATCCCTAACACCGCGGAAGTGGCGTTCATCGGTATGGTCGAGGGATTTGAAAAGATTCTCGACACCCAGAAGGCCAAGGCGATCTTGGAGTTGCAATCACGCGGCCAATTGGATTGCGAGCGCGTGATGGATGTGATGCGCCGCAAGCTAAGAGTGGAGAAGGTGGCCATCAAGGACATCAAGCTGCGCACGTTCATCGCCGAGGGGGCCTCGCGCAACGACCTGGCCGGGCATGTCTACGACGTCACCTACGGATGTATCCGCAACGGAGTTGACACCATCGTGGCCATCGACGACTCTATCGTGCGCGGCACCACCCTGCGCCAGTCGATCCTCACGATGCTCGACCGCCTGCACCCCAAGCGTATCATCATCGTCTCGTCGTCGCCACAGGTGCGCTACCCCGACTATTATGGCATCGACATGTCGCGCATGGGCGAGTTTGCGGCCTTCCGCGCCGCCGTGGAGTTGCTCAAGGATACGGGTAGGGGAGATGTGCTGAAACGTGTCTACGACGACTGCCTTGCTGAATTGGCGAAGCCGGCCGCCGAGCAGCGCAACGCCGTCAAGGCCATTTACGAGCCGTTCACGGCAGAGCAAATCTCCGATAAAATAGCGCGGATGTTGACCTCGCCACAAGTTAAAGCCGAGGTGAAGATCGTGTACCAAAGTCTCGAGGGGCTGCACGCCTCTGTGCCCAATCATCCCGGCGACTGGTACTTCTCGGGCAACTATCCCACGCCGGGTGGCACGCGCCTTGTCAACCGCGCCTACGTCAATTTTTACGAAGGCAACGTCGACAAGCGCTAGCCCAGGCTTCCACTGGGACAATGAGATTGAGCGCCCTCAACCGCGACTTGCCAGTTGAGGGCGCTCGGTGCGTAGGGATGGATTCACGAAAGCGCAAATTCTTGATAAATTGGTAGAAACAGGAACACTTTTGCGGCTCTCGCGCCAGTGGGGAATGGTCCCAAATGGTAGCATTTTTGGTGGATTAAGTGAATTACGTTGAAAATGAATAACAATTAAGATTTGTTAACAATTTAGGGGGGGGTAGTAACTATTCAGCGAATAACTAAGATACTCTAAAAACAAAAGCCCGGACCGAAT
>JAJBVP010000154.1 GCA_020859755.1 Bacteroidales bacterium
TTTAGGGGGGCCGGCCTTGGACGGCCTTTAGGGGGGCCGGCCTTGGACGGCCATTAGGGGGGCCGGCCTTGGACGGCCATTAGGGGGGCCGGCCTTGGACGGCCATTAGGGGGGGCCGGCCTTGGACGGCCATCCAAGAAAGAGAGATGCACAAAAATAGGAATTATTTGGCGATTTTTCAGCGACCTTGGAGGTTACCACAACCGCGGTGGAGGTCAGCTCAGGCAACGACCCTCCCCGCGCACGCTCCATTATGACGCGAAAAATGGGCGGATAGAAGTCGTGGTGGCCGATGAGGACAGTGGTGGCGCGGCCCTCCTCAAGGAGCCGACGCGCCTCGCGTTGCGCTTCCTGCAGGGAGGAAACAGTGAGGTTGTAGCCGTGGCAACCCAGGCGGATGGCCAACGTGCCGGCGATGGTGTTGTGGGTGCTCTGCATGAACAGCGTGGGGCTCAACCCCTCTTCGCCATTCTGGTCGAGGTGCTGGAGAATCTTTTCGCCCTGCTCGAGCATGCCGTAACGGGTGGCGATGATGATGGCGTCGGGCCGCGTGATCTCGGCTTTCTCCAGGGCTTTCATCGACGTGAGCAATGCCGCCTTGAGCAGCGTACTCATGCGCCTACTCTCCATCGGGGAGACATATTGGCGGAGCTCGGCGAGCTTGTCAACCGTGGTCACGCGATGCATGGCCGCGATGTGGAACGGCACGCTGTGATCCGGCTCCGCAAGGGCTACCGGCTCATCGGTGATCAGGAGCGACGAATCGTTGCCTCCGAATCCGAATGAGTTGCACAACGCTTTATGGATCACTGCCCTGTCCTCTCCCGAAGATGGCGTTACGCAATCAGCGTCAGCGCTGCCGAAACCCAAACTCGCGGGAACAAAGCCGTGACGCATGGCCAGTAGAGTGATAACGAGCTCGATGCTACCCGAGGCTGAGGTGGTGTGACCTGTGAACGATTTGGTGCTTGAAACGGGGGGCAACCTGTCACCAAACACCCTGCGCATCGCCGTCGACTCCGAGCGGTCGTTGTCGGGCGTGCCCGTGCCGTGGGCGTTGATGTAATCGATTTCCAAGGGGGAGGTATCGGCGCAAGCCAGGGCGTCGGTCATGGCCAGATACGCGCCCTCTCCGGTGGGGGAAGTGGCCGTTTGGTGATACGCGTCGCAACGGTTGCCGTAGCCGCCGATGTAGGCCAGTGGCTTTACGCCGCGCTTTTGGGCGTGTTCCACCCGCTCCAGCACCACGTAGGCCGCGCCCTCGCCAAGGTTGAGGCCTTGGCGGGTTGTGTCGAACGGACGGCACTGCTCCTTGTCGAGTATCATCAGCGAGTTAAAGCCGTTGAGATGGAATCGCGACAGGGCCTCGCTGCCACCCGCGACCACCCGCTCAGCCTCACCCGCAAGCAGCATTTTCACGCCCATTATGATGGCGTTGAGGGCCGACGAGCAGGCAGTGGAAACTGTGGCCGGATGGCAACCCTCCAACCCGCTTAATCTCGCGATTTCCAATGTGTTGCTTTCGCAATCGTGGGAGAGGATTTTGCTCGCCGCGACACCGTCGGCAAGCATCTCGTGGAAATGCCGCTCGGTTAAGTCCATGCCGGCCACCGTGGTGCCGGAGATGAACGCCATGCGCTCGTCACGCACGTCGAAGGGGGTCAAACCCGCCGAGCCGTAGGCTTGGCGAGCAGCGACAGCCCCCAGCAACGTTGTTCGGCTTATTTCCTCATCCTCAGGCAACAAGAGCAACCTGTTTAGCTCCTCATCGCTGAGTGGAACCTCCCCGACGGGCAACTCCACATGGCTTGTACTGAGGTACTTAGGCGCAGCGATGCCACTACGCTTTTGGCGCAATGATTGGAGCGTCTGCTCGGCGTTGAGGCCGATGGCGCTGATCACCCCTATTCCCGTGATTGCGATTGCGGCGCCCACTATTTCTTGCGGTTTTCGGCTACGTAGCGGGCGATATTCTCGATGGAGGTGAAGATGGCTTTCCCCTCGGCGGCGTTGGCTAAGCGGATGCCATATTTTTTCTCAAGCAGGACGATGATTTCCAGCGCGTCGATCGAGTCGAGACCGAGACCCTCGGCACTAAAGAGGGGAGCCTGAGCGTCAAGATCGTCGGGCGACATATCCTCAAGGTTTAGAGCGTCGATTAGTTGGGTTTTTAGTTCGTTTATCAGTTGATCCATAATGGTTTACGATTTTCGTTTATATATGGCGAGGTCGGCCTCGTAGTGGGTTTCGTCGATATATTCGAGCCAGCCTCCGAGCACTTGGTCGATCTCTTCGTCGGCAAAGGTAGCACTAATTATTTGTTCCACAAGCGCGGGATCCTTTTCCGGAAGGATATAAAAGGTGGTTTCGCTGTGGATTTGGTGTCGAATCGCGATTTCGCCGGTGACGATATTGGGAAGCGTGTAGACGAATGCCGAGGGCGACGGGAAGAAATCCTCCACCTCGGCGATCGATCGCCAGAAGACGCGATCGGCGTGGATCGACGACCGGGAGTTGAACAGGACGATGGCGGTTTTTTGTGGGGTGTCGCCTTGGGGGGAGTCGAGGAGGCAGTCGGCGGCGAGTACACCGAGTCGAGCCAGGGGGTCCATTCGTCGAAGGGTGGGTTGCTGCCTCATTGAGGGTAGGCGTTCGGCTGATATCGAGTGTTGTCGAGTGAATTCGAAAGAAATCGTGCGCGAGGGGACACCTTTTGCCAAAAGCATGGCGGCGTTCCCCCCTCCAAATCCCGATATGATTTTTAGGAACGCGGTCGCCGGGGTATCCACTCTCATCGCCGATTTATTAACCACGTTGATACGACCGCTTACGCCAATCTCGTCGAAACCGCGTGTAGGCAGTATCACGTCCTCGTCCAGGCCCTTGATACACATGATGGTTTCAATGATACCAGCCGCTCCCATCGTATGACCGAAATAGCCCTTGAGGGCGTTTACGGGCACGTGGGAGAGCCCTGATCGCTCAATGGCCACCGATTCCATCTGGTCGTTGTACATCGTTGCTGTTCCGTGGGCGTTGACCATGGCAATGGGTGTCTCATCCTTCATAACCGCCTGGATAGCAGCCAACGCGCCATCCCCTTTGGGGGAAGGATTGGTGATATGGTAGGCATCGTTGCGGGTGGCGCCAGCGACAATCGACCAATGATCCCCATTCTCTCGATTGCTCATTACCACGGTCGCGGCCCCCTCGCCCAAGTTGAGCCCCAGGCGCTCGATGTCAAAGGGCCTGCATGGCTCCTCGGACAACGCCTTAAGAGACTGAAAACCAGCGATTATAAACGTCGACTGCACGTCTACGCCACAAGCTATCGCATAATCGTAAGCGCCCATATCCAGCAAGCGCGCAGCCAAAATCATGGCCGAAACACCCGATATGCAGGCGTTGCTTACGGTTATCGTCGTGGTTGACAAGCCAATAGCTTTGGCGATTCGCTGGGCCGATCGACCCAGTGGGATAGGCTCACTCTGGTCGTTGAGATCGGCCACATTACCCTTGGTCGAACTCAAAATAAGCACCGTTCGGTCGTTAAGCGGTATATCCTGTTGAGCCAACGCGCGGCGTATCGAGTTGATTGCCAGCGATTCAAATGGGGTATAGCCGTCGATTTCAAGCGTGGCCCATTGCTCGGGAGTGAACAGCGACGCGGTAAAAGGGAACGGAAGACTCTCGTGCCGTGCCAAAGAGGACCTTCCCTCCTTGACGGCCTGGTACACCTCCTCGCTCGTCCCTCCAAGGGGGCAAATCACGTTATGCGCGATGATAGCGTTCATGCCGCATCCTCCTTAACAGATATCTTCATTTCCGTTGTTAGCAGCACTCTATCTCCTTGTCGCACAACCGCTTGGGCGAGAATCATCCCAAAAATCTCCTCCTGGATCTCAACCTCGGTTGTGATTTCCAAGCCCTCATCGGGCAGGATATTGACCACGAGGTTGCGTATGGCGCCAATGAAGCCGATTTGAATCCCTTTGCGCAGGATGTAGTGGTTGATGTAGCCGATGCGGGCCGCGCAAGTCTGCGCGACATTTTCGATCAGACCCTCAGCGCTCAGCTGGCCATTTTCCACAAACAGATTCGCGTCGTCGATCACCAGCGAAGTCACAACATGCTGATGGTCAAAATGTTCCAATCGGCTAATCATAACAAACGGCTCCTGTTGGGGAAGCAGCGTGTGCACGTCGATCGTCCGCACGAAATCATCGCTCGGGTGCTCAAAATCCATGTCAAGATCTGGTGAGGTCATTGTTTCCAAAATTCAAAATAGTTGTACCACTGTTCGGGATGAAGAGTTACAACTCGTTGTAACTCACGGGCGTAGGAATTAGCCAGTTCGGCCACTTGCTCTCGACGGGGCGCTTCTTTGTCGTATTCCAATGGGGCCACGTAGATTTTGTAACTGCGGGGTGACGTTTTCATCACGTTGACGGCCAGCACGTCGAGCCCACGCATTGTTGCCACCCGGAATGGCCCTTCGGGAATGTGGGTCCTTGCCCCTAATAGACTTACTGTCACCGCTTTATCCGAGCCGAAAATGCGGTCGGCGGGCATACTCACGATTTCGCCCTCGCTCAACGCTTGCGAGATGTCGAAAAGGTGACTCATGTCGCCGCGGATCGGGATCATGCGCAAGTTGTTGTCATGAAACATCTGTTGCCTACCCTCCATCACCGATGGCTTCTCCCCGGCGAAAACCAGCGCGTTAAGCCTCTTCTCGGCCCGCAGCGAGTATCCGGCCAATTCGTAGTTGCCCACATGGGCACTGAGGTGGAGAAAGCCCTCAGTACGCTCAGCCAGGCGTTGAAAATGTTCATAGCCCTCGATTTCAATGTCAAATCGATGCCCCGCGTACATAGCGAAACGGTCGATTACAACCTGCCCAAAAAGGCAATGGTTGCGATACGTGGCCCATGCGGCCCGCAGCCGCGACAGGTGATGTCGCTGTCGGAAATACCGATATATGAGCCCTCGGGTACGACTGAACAGCAACGTGGGCGGGATGACCACCACGTTGGTCACGGCGTAGAACACCCGGGGATTCACATGCCGAAGCATCCCCACCAACGATCGATGCATCCATCCCGTGCCAAAAGTCGTTCCGGCCCAATCCTTCCCCACAACTCTCATCTTACAACCAACAACTAACAACTAACAACTAACAACTAACAACTAACAACTAACAACT
>JAJBVP010000152.1 GCA_020859755.1 Bacteroidales bacterium
GTCCCCAAAGACCACCCCAGTTCGACATATTCCAATTTTTGTCATGTAGTTAACCTTTAAAATTTAAATCTTTAAATCATTAAATCTTTAAAGGCGGGGATGGGTGGTGGGAGTTACTTGATCAGGTATTGCGACGATATCGATTGGTTCTCGTGGATGCGGCGGATGGTGTCGGCGAAAAGACGCGCCACGGAGATGATGGTAGCCTTCTTGCAATCCTTGTCGAAGGGGATCGAGTTGGTGAAAATCATCTCGGAAAGGGCCGAGTCGTCGACGCGCTGCGAGGCCGGATCGCTCATGATGGCGTGGGAGGCCAGGGCTCGCACGCTCTTGGCTCCTTGCTGCATCATCAGGTCGGCAGCCTTGGTGATGGTGCCGGCGGTGTCCACCATGTCGTCGAGCAAAATCACATTCTTATCCTGCACATCGCCGATGACAGTCATTTTCTCCACCACGTTGGCCTTGGCGCGCTGCTTGTGGCAAAGCACGAGGGGCACGTTGAGGTACTTGGCGTAATTGTTGGCACGCTTGGCACCGCCCACGTCGGGGGTAGCCATCACCAGGTCGTCGAGGCCCAGGCTCTGTATGTAGGGGATGAACACCGAGGAGGCGTAGAGGTGGTCGACGGGCACGTTGAAGAAGCCCTGAATCTGGTCGGCGTGCAGGTCCATCGTGATCACGCGGTCGACACCGGCGGTGCTCAACAGGTCGGCGACGAGCTTGGCGGCGATTGACACGCGGGGCTTGTCCTTGCGGTCCTGTCGGGCCCATCCGAAGTAAGGCATCACGGCGATAATCGACTTGGCCGAGGCGCGCTTGGCGGCGTCGATCATCAGCAGGAGCTCCATGAGGTTGTCGCTTGGCGGGAAGGTTGACTGCACGATGTAGACCTCGCAGCCGCGAATCGACTCCTCGAAGGAGACCTCAAACTCGCCGTCGGCAAAATGCTGGATGTTCATTTTGCCAAGCTCCACGCCCAGCTCACGGGTGATCTCCTCGGCCATGTAGCGCGAGCGCTCACCTGAAAACACTTTGATGGGGGGTAAGAAATTGTTCATATCGATTGGAAAGGATGAATGGTGATGCAAAGTTAGGCTTTTTTCGCGGATTTACGACGCTTTATCGGCTCCTCGGCGATAATATTTTTATGCTTGATCTTCCAAACCACTGCGTCATAGGGCCCTACGAATGTGTCGAAGCTTCGTCCTTGGGAGAAATCCTTGCGCATGGTGTCGCCCGAGAGAAGGTCGGTGGTCACCGTCTGGCCCTGCGGGAGGTTCAACACCTCAAACGCGTGCCGGGGGATGTTGATCTTCAAGTCGACTGGCTGGGAGTCGAAGTTGACGGCGATGACCAGCGTCTCGGTGCCGTAGGAGCGCAGGAACGCGTATTGGCGATGGGGGTTGAGGTCGGGGTTCTCGTAGTTGACGTACATCAAGTCGAAGAATCGGCCCTGCGAGATGGCTTTTTCCCGGTTGCACAGGTTGAGAATCGTGGAGTAACGCTCACGCAGCCATTTCTCACGCGGGGTGAGCCCTGCACCGTCGCAATGGCCCGAGTTGAGCCAACGACGCACGGTGGGGATGCTCCAGTAGTCGAAAATGGTGGTGCGACCATCCTGTCCGCTGTACCCCTCGGCATCGCTTGCCTGCTCCCCCAATTCCTGCCCTGCGTAGATCATCATGGGACCCGTTGCTATCATCGAGCTTACCACCAACGAGGGTATCACCTTGGCCGGATCGCCTGCGTACTGCTCCGAGCCGAAGCGCTGCTCGTCGTGGTTCTCCAGGAAATTGAGCATGTGCTCCGAGATGCCGTCTACCGTCTGCCAACAGTTGGTGATCGTCGCCGCTGAATGGTTGTAACACTGCACGGCTCGCAAGGTGTCGTAGAGATTCACCTTGTCGTACAGGTAGTCGAAGCCTGCGTGGAGGAAGCTGCGGTAAAGCCCCACATCGTAAATCTCGGCTATAAATTGCACGCGGGGAAACCGCTCCTTGACGTTGGGAATCGCCCACGACCAGAATTCAAGCGGCACCATATGCACCATATCACAACGGAACGCGTCCACCCCCTTAGCCGCCCAGAACCTGAGAATGTGGAGCATCTTCAGCCAGGTGTCGGGGATGGGGTGAAAGTGGCGAGTGCCGTCACCGTAATCCACGCCATAGTTGATCTTGATCGTGTCGTACCAGTCGTACTGTCCCGGGAAAGCCGAGAAACAGTCATTACCCGTAGCCTTGGCCGGGAACTCGGTGTAAGCCCCTTTGCCGTGGCCCAGGTCGATATTGGGAGCGAAAAGCTGGCGAGGGATATAGTAGAAGTTGTTGTTATGACCGAAGTAGAGAGTGTTGTCGTCGCCAGCGCCCAGGTCATCAATGCCCGCGGGAGCAGCGTCGGAGTGATACTGGCGTCCCACATGGTTGGGCACGAAGTCGATTACCACCTGCAAGCCAGCGTCGTGGGTGCGAGCCACAAGTTCCTCGAACTCCTCCATTCGCTTGGGCACGTCGACAGCGACGTCGGGGTCGATATCGTAATAGTCGGTGATGGCGTACGGCGACCCGGCCTTTCCCTTTACTATGTAGGGATTGTGACGGGTGATACCGTACTGGCTATAGTCGGTGGTGTGGGCATGCTCGATCACGCCTGTATACCACACGTGGGTTACGCCCAGATCCTTGATCGAGCGCAGCACTCGCGGGGTGATGTCGTTGAGCTTTCCGCAACCATTCTGCTCTATGGTGCCGTTGGGCACGCATTGGGCGTTGGTGTTGCCGAACAGGCGGGGAAGAAGCTGATAAATAACGGGTTTGGTTGACATTTTTCGCTTTTATGATTTAGTTGTTTTGATCCAGCCCGCGGCGAGGAGGGCTGTTTTCGTGGCCTCATAGCCACTGCGGAACACGCTTTCGGTCTCCTTCATGTTGAAAGCGCGATGGTGGGCGATGTCGCGGGTCTCAACCACGAGGTCACACATCGCCATATCCAATTGGGCGTTGGTTTTCGCCAATAATTCGTAAGTGCGCTGCGCCACGTCCACGATCGATTTCTTGCATCGGCCGGTGACCAGCGGGGAGCAATTGACGCCAATCAGGCGCTCACATTGGTCGCGGATAGCCCATGCCGGGAGATTACGCAGCACGCCCCCGTCGACACACGTAATACCGTCCACCCTCACCGGGGCAAACAGGATGGGAATCGAGCAAGAGGCCACGACGCGCTCGGCTATCTGTCCGGTTGTAAAATCCACTGGGCAGCAATGGTCAAGATCGGTGGCGCAGATATGCACGGGAATACGCAGCTCCTCCAGCAGCTCCCGCCCACGGAGATTGCGTCGCAGAAACGCCTTGAACTTGTCCATCTTGAAAATCCCGCCATTGCCCACAGTCAATCCGCAAGAGTTGAAAAAATTCACCTGGGAAAAGAGCATAGGCACCAGCGAGGGAACAGTCCCGGCCCCGTAAAGAGCGCTGATTATCGCGCCAGCGCTCACGCCCGCGATGATATCGGGCTTCAATCCCTCCTCCTCAAGAGCCTGCAACGCTCCAGCATGGGCAAGACCACGCGCACCCCCACCACTGAGGGCGACGCCAAGCTTATAAGGGCGGCTCTTTTTTAGCACTGGAATATTAATGTGGATTTTGAGCCACAAATTTACGAATTATCCGCCGAATTTTACGCCAAATAGGACAAAAATATCTTTTTAGTGAAAATATCTCTACATTTCTTTGGATTCCTTAAACCAATTCCCTAAATTTGCACTAAAATAGGGCTCATGACCTCCCCCATGGAGGCGTTAAAGCGCCAAAGCGTTAAAGCGCCAAAGCGATTAGATACAAAAAAACCAAAAACCAAAAACTAAATCTTATACCCATGGCCATTATCGATTGCGTACAATGGGCTCCACAAGAAGCCGGCACCATATACGCCTGGAAATATCCAGCCACCAACCTTAGCACCTATACCCAGCTCATAGTCCAAGAAAGCCAAGAAGCCCTGCTCTTCTCCAAAGGCCAGCTCATGCAGAAGTTTGGCCCCGGAAAGCACACGCTCAACACCGAGAACATTCCCGTGTTGCGCTCGCTCTTTGGTCTGCCATTCGGAGGCAAGAACCCGTTCACGGCCGAGGTGTGGTTCGTCAACAAGATCCTTGCCTACAACATCCCCTGGCGCACCACCCGCATGATGATCCATGACAACGACTACCAGACGCAAATCCCACTCTACGCCTCCGGCCAATACGGCCTGCAAGTGAAGGACGCCGAGAAGTTTCTGATCAAGATGGTGGGTCCACGCTCTATATTCCGCGACAGCGACTTGACCGAGCAATTCGCAGGCGAATTCACCACCAAGACCAAGGCATCGATCCTCCAGTTCATGATCTCCAATCGCATTGGCATCAAGCAGGTATCGGCCTATCTCGACCAGATATCACAACACCTACGCGAAGTGATGAACCCATTCTGGGACGACCTTGGCATCGAGCTTACACGCTTCTACGTGAGCGACATCGACGTGGACGACACCACTCCCGAGGGTCGCAAGGTGCGCGAGGCCATCGGCCAGCAAAGCTCCATGTCGATCACCGGCCACACATGGCAACAGGAACAGATGTTTGGTACGGCCAACAACGCCCTTTCGGGACTTGGCGGCGGACAAAGCGGTCCCCTCGGGGCTGTCGTCGCCCTTGGCATGATGGGCGGTTTCGGCGGCTCAGGCATGGCTGGCAGCCAGTCGGGGCTGATGAACCCCCAGTACCAGCAACCCACGTTCGGAGGGCAGCAAGGCCAGCAGATGGGCCAGATGCAGGGCGGCATGGGTGGCATGCAAGGCGGGCAACCCCAGCAGCAAGTGAAAATGGTATACTGCGCCAACTGCTCCAAGCAATTCCCCTCCAACCACGCCTTCTGCCCCAACTGCGGCAAGAAATACAACCCCTGCCCCAACTGCGGCAGCGACAATGACGAGCAAGCACGCCGTTGCATCACCTGCGGCCAAGCCCTCGCCGGTGGGGCCCAAGCCGGTGGCAGCCAATGCCCCAATTGTCGCGCTCCACTCGCTCCCGGAGCGGCATTCTGCAGCCACTGCGGCAAGCCGGTACCCCAAACCGGCGACAACTGCTCCCGTTGCGGATCCCCCCTGAAACCAGGCGCCAAATTCTGCCCCCGCTGCGGCGCTCCCCGATAGCAACCCCCTC
>JAJBVP010000197.1 GCA_020859755.1 Bacteroidales bacterium
AATCATCTATTTCATTCTTTCATCCTTTCCTCTCCTCGTCATCCCTTCATCCCCGTCTTTAATCCTTTCATCCTTTCCTCCTTTAAAGTTTTAATAATTTAACCCCCTCATTAAAAACCAAAAACTGAAAACTCTCTACATTCATCTTCCATGGTGCCATAGCAAGTGCGCCTACTGCGACTTCTATTCCATGCCCGGCCAGCAAGACTTCGGCCCCTACGTCCAAGCCCTACTCGCCGAATGGGCC
Organism: Bacteroidales bacterium; assembly: GCA_020859755.1. GTDB lineage: Bacteria > Bacteroidota > Bacteroidia > Bacteroidales > Muribaculaceae > JAJPXC01. The sequence goes on from JAJBVP010000197.1 coordinate 248, forward strand.
CTCATCGGTCCCTACCAGCCCTATACATTATATATAGGTGGGGGCACACCCTCCATTCTCCCCATTTCCCAGCTTCAACGCCTCGTCCATGGACTCGAGATCGACATGACCGCGCTCCAAGAGGCCACCATCGAGGCCAACCCCGAGGACGTCACCCCCGAGTGGCTTCACGATATCAAGCGCATAGGGTTTTCACGCGTCAGCATGGGAGTCCAATCGCTCCGCGACCCTCTTCTCCAAGCCATCGGCCGACGTCACTCGGCCCTCCAAGCCCGCCATGCAGTCAAGTTACTGCAGGAATCGGGGCTCGAGTACAGCATCGACCTTATCTATGGCCTTCCCGGCCAGTCGCTCGACGTGTGGGACGAGGCCCTACATGAAGCCCTCGCCTGGCGACCTCCCCATATCTCTTGCTACCTCCTTTCCTACGAGCCGGGAACGCGACTCTACGCCCAACTCATGGCAGGGAAAGTGGAAGAAACGCCTGAGCAACTCGCCTCCGAGATGTACCAAGCCTTATGCCTTGCCGCTCGCCAAAACGGCTACCATCACTACGAAATATCCAATTTCGCCCTCCACGGTCACCATGCTGTCCACAACTCCCGCTACTGGGACGGCACACCCTACATCGGCCTGGGAGCATCGGCCCACAGTTTTGACGGCTCGCGACGTTGGTCCAATCCTCATTCCATCAAAAAATACATTGACTCCCTGTCCCGCGGGCATCACCCACGCGTCATCGAAAATGAAACCATCATCGACCGCGTCAACGACACCATCATCACCCGCTTGCGCACATCCCGAGGCCTCTCCCTCGGTGATTTCTCCCGCGACTTCGGTCCCCAAGCCCTCGCCACTCTCCTCCACAACGCCGCCCCACTCCTCCATTCCGGCTCCGTCCTCAAACAAGGAACGCCCGCGCCCACACTCACAATCCCCGAAAGCCACTGGCTCATCGCCGACGCTATCCTCCGCGACCTTATTTTTGACCAGTAGCCGCGCCCTTGGGCTTTGGCATCGGCAACGTGTAGCTTGCTCCCAGCGAAAAACGCATCGCCGGTCGGAAACGATTGCCCCGCTTGAAAATATCCTTGTAAAACGAGCCGAACGACCGCTTCGACACCCTGCACGTACGTGACTCGGCCACGCCCACCGATGCCGACACCTCCAGATTTTTGATCGGAGTCCACGACGCCGTGATATACGAACGCAATATCCTCGAAGAGTAAATCTTATCTCGTCCCTCGTGCTTCATCACAGCCGAAATCGCATCCATCTCAATCGCCGTCAACGACAACTTCCACTTTTCCGACAGTTGCGTTGACCCCTGCGCCTTGATTCCGTTAAGCATCGACACCGACGCCGTGTATTTACCGGTCATCTTCCAGTCAAACACTATCGCGGGCATCAGCGCCGGGTCGCCATAGGAGTTGGTCAACATCACTCCCACCCCTGCCTTGAACGATGGCGTAATCTGCTTGGTCACCACTCCGGCCCCGTTGAACAGAATCGAGTGGCCCGACACATGCGACGTCTCAGCATAGATACCCGCGCCACCGCTCACGATCAGGTCGTACTCATCGCCTACGGGAGCCATAAATGTCAAGTTGGCCGACGTGTTTATGATTTTATCGGGATTGAGGCTGGCCGCTTCTCTCTCGTTGTCCATTTGCGCGTAAACCGCCCTGGCCGACATTATCCACAACTGAGGCCGGTTGTAACTCGTCATATGCAAGCCCACAGGCTGGGTGAACGACAAAACGCACTTGGCCAGGTCGCCCTTGCCGATGGTGTTGCCATCCTTATCGTGGAAATTGCTTGTGCCGTAATATTCGGTGGTGAACGACACCTGGGCCTCCATCTTCATCGAGGCCAAAGCCACCGACAAGCCAATCAATACAATCAATGGGAAACGCTTCATATCCCTAAAACGTCCCAATTCCCCCATTATTGCCTTCCCCTCTCTTTAAGAAAATCTTCATAAAATTTGCACTTTTCACATTTAAGTGTTAATTTTGCGGCGAATTGTTAAATACCAATTTTCACAAATCGCAAGATTGTTAAAACAATAACGCGACTTATTTGTTAACATAATAAAACTTAAAAGGCTCATTTTCAGCCTACGACATTAACGACAATAATGAAGAAATCCACTATATGGCTTCTCACCATCCTAATGGCCCTCACTTTCGGGGGATTGCTCGTGATGCAGATAATGTATATGAACAATATGGTGAAAATGCGCGACGACCAGTTCTCCGAGGGCGTGCGTCGTAGCCTCTATGCCACCGCCATCATGCTCGAGCAGGAAGAGACCAAACACTTCCTCGAGGAGGACATGGCCCAAGTGGAATCATCCTCCATCTACTCCCAATACTCCGACGGCTCAGCCCCCCACCTCGGAGGCGTCAAGTACACCTTCACCACCCCCACCCTCGAAGCCGACATCACCATCAAGGGCGAGGCCGACAAAATCGCCAACATCCAAAGCGACCAAAGCAATGTCCTGGGCCAATCCCGGTCAATGCAGGAGGTGATCAAGGGGCAATACCTCTACCAAAAGGGGATGATCGACGACGTGATCCTCAACATCCTCTCCAAGGCCAGCAACCGCCCCATAGAGGAGCGAGCCGACACGGCCGTCGTGCGCGGATACCTCAAGCAAGAGCTCGCCAACAACGGATTGAACCTTCCCTTCGAATTCGCCCTTGTCAACAAAGCCCGTGTAGCCCTCAACCGCACCCCCGGATTCATAGCCTCCCAGGGCGACGACCATAACACCTTCATCCAGCCACTGTTCCCGGGCGACCCATCCAGCAAAAAGGTATTCTTGCAGGTCTATTTCCCCTCCAAGAGCTCATATATCTTCTCCTCGGTCAAGTTCATGTTGCCCACATTCGTCTTCACCCTCATGCTACTGATTATCTTCATGGTGACGATCATCATCGCCTTCCGTCAGAAAAAGCTCACGGAGATGAAGAACGACTTCATCAACAACATGACCCACGAGTTCAAGACCCCCATATCCTCCATCTCCCTGGCGGCCCAGATGTTGAACGACGACTCGGTGAGGAAATCCCCGGCGATGATGCAGCACATCTCCACCGTCATCAACGACGAGACCAAGCGCCTGCGTTTCCAGGTTGAGAAAGTGCTGCAGATGTCGATGTTCGACAAGCAAAAAGCCACCCTGCGCCTCACCGACGTTGACGCCAACGCGGCCATATCCAACATCATCCACACATTCAAGCTCAAAGTGGAGCGCTACGGCGGCCACATCGAGGCACGCCTTGACGCTCTCGACTCGATCGTCAACGTCGACGAGATGCACTTCACCAACGTCATCTTCAACCTCCTTGACAACGCCGTCAAATACCGCAAGGACGACGTGCCACTTGAGCTGGTAGTGTCGACCCGCGACCTCTCAGGCGAGCGCCTCGAGATCACCGTCGCCGACAACGGCATAGGTATCCGCCGCGACGACCTCAAAAAAATATTCGACAAATTCTACCGCGTGTCCACCGGCAACCGCCACGACGTCAAGGGCTTCGGCCTGGGCCTTGCCTACGTCCACAAAATGGTGCAGGAGCTCCATGGCGAGATCAAGGTGGAAAGCGACTACGGAATAGGAACAAAATTTATAATCATATTACCACTAACTAAAAACTAAAACGACTATGGAAGAACGTATGCGAATCCTACTATGCGAAGATGATGAGAATCTTGGCATGTTGCTGCGCGAATACCTTCAGGCCAAAGGCTTCAACGCCGACCTCTTCGCCGACGGCGAAAGCGGCTACAAAGCTTTCCTCAAAGGTAAGTACGACATCTGCGTCCTCGACGTGATGATGCCCAAGAAGGACGGTTTCGCCCTGGCTCAAGAGATACGCACCGTCAACTCCGAGGTGCCTATCATCTTCCTCACCGCCAAGTCGCTCAAAGAGGACATCCTCGAGGGCTTCAAGATCGGCGCCGACGACTATATCACAAAACCCTTCTCGATGGAAGAGCTCGTCTTCCGTATCGAGGCTATCCTGCGCCGCGTCAAGGGCAAGAAGGGCAAAGAGATCACAATGTACAAGATCGGCAAGTTCACCTTCGACACCCAGAAACAGGTGCTCATGTTCGAGGACAAGGTTACCAAGCTCACCACCAAGGAGAGCGAGCTGCTGAGCCTGCTGTGCGCACACGTCAACGAAATCCTTGAGCGCAACTTCGCCCTCAAGACTATCTGGATCGACGACAACTACTTCAACGCCCGATCCATGGACGTCTACATCACCAAGCTGCGCAAGCACCTCAAGGACGATCCCCAGATCGAGATCATCAACATCCACGGCAAGGGCTACAAGATCATCGCTCCCGAGTCCGCCGAGCCCGCCAAGTAGCGGCCCCTCCAGGCACTCGGCTTAAAAGACAATTTACTCCCAGCCCCAGCGGGGCGGTTTGGCATTCCCCAAGCCGTCCCGCCTTCTTTCTCCCTTGGCTCCTTAAATCCTTAAATCCTTTAATCCTTTAATCCTTTAATCCTTTAATCCTTTAAATCGAGTCACTTGCAAAACTGTGTGTTTAAAGATCATGATTATTGCCGGGGGGGAGCAGTGTTACGACATGGGAAGACGTTATCAGCGCCACGCCGCGGTTCCGTGGAGAGTGGATTATTCAAATTATTCAAATCAAAATCAGTTATATTGCTGGTAATCAACATTGTATCGTTGAATAACTTGCATAATTTGGATAATCGACCCAGCAAGGGGGGCCTATCGGGGAAAGAGAATGCACGGCTTGGTCACTGATAAAATATCGGGGAGAAGGGAGGTTGCCTCTTGATACCTCGTGGGCGCATCGTCATTGTTCCACTGATAGTTTAATCTCACCTCGGCTATCGATGTGGAATCGTATAGTAATAGGGGGGTGGCATGCGGGGCATATATAGCGG
>JAJBVP010000053.1 GCA_020859755.1 Bacteroidales bacterium
ACACCCGCATTATCGACGCTTTTGTCACCAACAAGCTATTTGGATTCCCTATCTTCCTGGGAATCATGTTCTTGGTATTCTGGGCGACATTCGCTCTGGGTGCTTACCCGCAGGAGTGGATCGAGGACGGAGTGGCCTGGCTTGCGGCTCTGGTGAACCAATGGTTGCCAGCCGGGCCGTTGAAGGACTTGATAGCCGACGGTGTGATCGGTGGCGTAGGCGGCGTGATCGTGTTCTTGCCCAACATATTAATATTGTATTTCTGCATCTCGTTCATGGAGGATTCGGGGTACATGGCCCGAGCGGCGTTCATCATGGACAAGATGATGCACAAAATAGGCCTGCACGGCAAGTCGTTCATCCCGCTTATTATGGGATTTGGCTGTAACGTGCCGGCGATCATGGCCGCAAGGTCGATTGAGAGCCGCTCGTCGCAACTGATCACGATTTTGATCAACCCGTTCATGTCGTGTTCGGCGAGGTTGCCGATTTACGTGCTGTTAATAGGCACGTTTTTCTCGGCGCACGCAGGCACGGTGTTCTTTTGCGTATACTTGTTGGGAGTGTTGATGGCGGTACTGACAGCCAGGCTGTTGCGCCGATTCTTCTTCACCAAGGACGAAACTCCCTTTGTGATGGAATTGCCCCCGTATCGCATCCCCACGCTCAAGGCGTCGCTGCGCCACATGTGGTGGAAAGGCCAGCAGTACCTGCGCAAGATGGGCGGCATAATCCTCGTGGCGTCGATCGTCGTGTGGGCGCTGAATTACTTCCCGATGGAGACCGAAAATCCCGAGATTCCCGAGATTTCCGGGATTTCCAAGAATGCCGAGAATCTCGAGGCTGAGGGCGAGCCCCACGTGCATCGCAGCTACCTGGCGATGCTGGGACAGGCCGTCAACCCCATGATGGAGCCCCTGGGCTTCCACTGGCGAGGCACCGTGGCCGCATTGGCCGGCGTGCCAGCCAAGGAGATCGTCGTGTCGACCCTGGGCGTGCTCTACACCGGCGACGAGGAGGCCTCCGACCAAACCCTGGGCACCCGCCTGACGACACCCAACCCCGCCACTGGCCAGCCCGATTTCACCCCGGCCTCGGCATTGGCGTTTATGGTGTTTATATTGCTTTACTGCCCCTGTATCGCCACGATCACGGCCATCATCAAGGAGACGGGCCAATGGCGCTACGGCATCTTCTCGATCGTCTACAACACGGCCCTGGCCTGGGTAATGGCCCTCATCACCTACCGCATCGCCCTCCTCTTCTAAGCGCGGGCGCCCTCGCCCACGCTCCTTGCTTGCTACTGCCCCTCTTCTAGGCGCGGGCGAGGGCGCCCACGCTCCTTGCTTGTTACTGCCCCTCTCCTTTAATCCTTTAATCCTTTCCTCCTTTCCCAAAATTCCCTTCTTTTAATATTTTTTTTGCCGATTAAAAAAAAGTTCCTACCTTTACGCTGACTTTCCGCCCGCGAGCGCAAGCGTGTTTTTAAAGGTTTAATGATTTAAGGATTTAAGTCGTAAAAATCCCCCCGAAATCGCCCAGCCCCAAAAACCGCCCCGCCCTCACGAGCGTTAGAAAGAAGATAGCGAATTCAACCAGACGAAGACACGTAACCCGCAGCCCAGCTGCCAACATGCCTTAAAGCAATGAAAAAACTTTTCACTTTAGCCTTGGTGGCCTTGATGGCCTTGTCAATTCTCCCGGTGATGGCCCAAAACCAGGCCAAATCCTCGGGGCCGCAATACCGCGTATACGGTGTGGCTTTCTATAACCTTGAGAATCTCTTTGACACAATCCCCAACAATCCGCTGGGGCGCGACGCTGAGTTCACCCCCGGAGGCGCTCGCCAGTGGGATGGCCGCAAGTATTGGTCGAAAATCTCCAACCTGGCCCGCGCTATCGCCTCGTTCACCTCTCCCACTACCCCCATGGGTCCCGCCATCATTGGCGTGAGCGAGATCGAGAACCGCTCGGTGCTTGAGGACCTCGTGGCCGACCCGCAGATTGCCAAGTGGGATCTCCAGATCGTGCATCACGACTCCCCCGACCGCCGCGGCGTCGATGTGGGCATGCTATACAACCCCCGCTTCTTCCAAGTGGAGAACGGCACCAACCACACCCTCTTTATCGACGGCTATGCCTCGTTCCGCACCCGCGACCAGATGTGCGTCGTTGGCCGAATGGCCAGCGAGCGTATCGGCGTGATTGTCAACCACTGGCCGTCGCGTCTGGGAGGAGAGGAGCAGTCGAGCTACCTGCGCGAGGCCGCCGCAGCGTTGAGCAAGCATATAGCCGACTCGCTCTGGACAGTCGACCCCTCGATGAGTGTTATCGTGATGGGCGACTTGAACGACGACCCCCAGAATAAATCCTGCGCTAAGGTGCTCGGCGCCAAAAAGGACAAAAAGGGCGTCGGCGCCCACGAGTTCTACAACCCCTGGTGGAAAGTGCTCGACTCGGGCGTTGGCACCCTCGCCTACAAGTCGGCTTGGAACCTCTTCGACCAGATTATCATCTCGGGCAACCTCCTCAGCGGCGACGAGCATCGCCTGCAGTATTGGAAATGCGAGGTGTTGAACCGCGAGTTCCTGCGCGTCACCGAAGGCTCCAACAAGGGCTACCCCTTGCGCACCTACTCGGCCGGAGTGTTCCTCAACGGCTACAGCGACCACTTCCCCACCGAGATCTTCCTCCGCAAGCTCGCCAAATAGACCACAAAACGACACAAAACGACACAAAAAATCGTTGCGATTTTTTCACAAAAAGTTAACCAGTTGTAAGGACAAGTGATATAACTTTGCAACCATAAAACCTAAATACCATTTTAATATGAAGAAAATTTTACTCTCATTGCTATGCATGGGCGCTCTTACCGCTTATGCAGGTAACGGCACCGCCGACAGCCCCTACACCGTGGCCGAGGCTATCGCCATCCAGGGAAACGGCGTCACCGATTCCCACGTTAAAGGTATCATCGTGGGCTGGGTTTCCGGCTCTACCGCCGAATCGGGTGAAGTGGGCTGGACCGCCGACAACGCTCCCGCTACCAACGTCCTCCTCGCCGACGACGCAAGCTGCACCGATTACAACCAGTGCGTAGCCGTCAACCTCCCCTCAGGCTCGGCCCTCCGCACCGCTGTCAACCTTAAGGACAACCCCGGCAACCTCCACAAGACACTTACCGCTTGCGGCACGTTGCGCACCTACTTCGGCATCGCCGGCTTGCGCGACACCAGCGGCACCGATTACACCCTTGAGGGCGACGACAGCCCTGTTACCCCCACCGAGACCGCTTCCTACGGCTACGTGAAGGCTGTGACTGCCGGTAAAGCTTACCTGCTCTACGCCGACGGTGGTATCGCCACCCCGCTCAGCGGCAACTACGGCTACCTGCAGCTCGCCGACGCCACGATCGCCAACAACAAGATCGAGGCCGAGGTGACCAATGAGTTCACCTTCGAATCCACCACCGGTGGCTACTACATCAAGGACTCCAATGGCAAGTACCTGTATCAGACCGGCACCTACAACTCGTTCAACGTATCGGCCGACCTGCCCGACGAAGGCGCTGTGTGGACCGTTGAGATTCTCTCCGACGGCACTGCCAAAATCCTCAACACCTCCGTCAACAAGTACATCCAGAAACCCGCCGACTACTCCTCGCTGGGTTCCTATGCCGACGCTAACGGCACGCTCCCCTACCTCTTCGAGAAGGGCAACGCTGGCACCGACATCCCCGACGAGCCTGTTACCCCGGTTGAGACCGTCGACGTCAACTCTATCGCCGAGTTCCTCTCCGCCGCCAACACCACAAGCCCCTCGCGCTTCACATTCCCCATTACCGCTATCTATCAGAACGGCAGCTACCTCTACGTCACCGACGGCACCACCCCGCTGCTCATCTACGGCCAGACCGGCAAAACTTACACCAACGGCGACATCATCCCCGCTGGCGTTACCGGCACCTACCAAAACTACTCCAACGGCCAGCTCCAGATGTCGTCGATCGACGCCGAGACTTTCCTCGACCCCACCGCCGGATCAGCTATCCAGCCTGAGGTTTACCAAGTAGAGGAAGTGGCTACCGACCTCGTTTCGCAGTACATCAAGGTGCTCGGCGTGACCGTCGCCACTACCGACAACGCCAAGACCTTCACCCTGAGCGACAACACCGGCGAAATCCAGCTCTACAACCAGTTTGGCCTCTCGATCAACGCCGGCGAAAACCTCACCTTCGAGGGCTTCATCGCCGTTCACTCCGGCACCCTGCAACTCCTCCCCAACATCGACATGGGCGAGAGCGAGCCTGTTACCCCTCCCGTGGTTGACGACAACGTATGCTACTTCGTGGCTCCCACCTACACTGGCGTTGAAGGAACACTCCTTTACAACAAAGATGGCAGTGAGACCCAAAGCTCCAACCAGGACATCAATGCTTCTCTCTGCGGCGTTGACTTCGTTTGCAACGGCATCACCCTGCAGTTCTCCGCTCCCGAGGACGCCAGCTACTACACCGGCGCTTACGGCAACCAAGTGCGCTGGTACCAGGGCAACTACTGCACCCTCACCCCCGCCACTGGCGTGACCATCAAGGAGATCTACGTGCAGACCGTTTCCAACTCAAATGGCAACTTTACCGCTTATGTTGACGACACGGCCGTCGGTACCGTTGATGGCACTGGCGTTGGTGCTTCCAACCCCATTACCTGGACCGGTGACGTTACCTCGCCCCTGAAGCTCCTTGCCAACAAGGCTATCCGCTTCTCCTACATCAAGGTTACCACCGACGGCTACGACGCTGTTTCGAGCATCGAGGTTGACAACCAGAACGCCCCCATCGAGTACTACAACCTCCAGGGCATCCGCGTCGTCAACCCCACCGCCGGCCAGCTCCTTATCCGTCGCCAAGGCAACAAAGCTTCTAAAATCTTTTACTAAGTATTAAGTCTTAGTTATTAGTGATTAAGTATAATAGCCCCGTCAGGTGAACGCCTGGCGGGGCTTTTCACACGCATCCGCGCAGCCTGGGGGGGCCGGCCTTGGACGGCCATCCTCAAACAAGGAGCGTGGGCGCCCCCGCCCGCGCAAGTGAAATTTCCCTCACGAAGAAATCGTAAGAAAAGAAAGAAATCTTTTTGCGACG
>JAJBVP010000288.1 GCA_020859755.1 Bacteroidales bacterium
AACAACTTTGAGGCTTATGCCTCGTGAACTTTAAAAATTTACCGAAGTATTGAATAAAGGAGTAAAGGAATAAAGGAGTAAAGGCTTAAAACTGAAAACTGAAAACTGAAAACTATCATATCAATACACATCAATTTACCCAATCATTTCATAAGCTTATGATCAACAGTACTTTAAAATCACTTGGCGCAGCCGCGATAGCTTTGGCTATAGCTATGCCGGCCACCAGTGCCACCTCGGCCTGCTTCCCCCAGCAGAACGAGTGGACCATCGCCGGCCAAGGCAATCAACGGGTTGCCAAAGCTCGCCACGCCAAGAGCCGGTTGAAGTCGACCGTCACCGACAGCGACACCAAGATCGGCCCCACCGACTACTTCGGCACCCTCACCGGCCCAGGTGGCGAATCGTGGTATTACACCGCCGACTACACACTGGTCGACCCCACCAACCCCTGGTCGTTCTACGCCGGGGTAAACCTCAAGATCTACGACTCTACCGGGGTGGTAATCGCCTCAATCAACGACACCTTTGAATTGGCCGACAACGAGCTTGGTGTCAACTCGGTGCAACTCAACCCCCAAGTTACCCAGAAGTTCTTCAACTACGACGACAAATACGAGGTGATGATTTTCATCCACGCCGTCACCGACGACTACTCGGGTCACTGCTACAACCACGTCTTCTCGATGGAGGTGGGCGCCAACACCCCGCTGATGACCATCGAGGGCAACCAGGTGCAGATCTCAAGCGTGGCCACCGACTCCTACACCGAGAGCTACTACATGCTCTTTGAGCGCGACGGCTACGACTCCAACTACAACTACTGGCTGCAATACGACGTCTACTCCAAGGCTTCCTACACCTCGGGCGGCAAACCCTCCCTCGTCAAGACCCTCGACATCGACTACGACCTGGTGGCCGACTCGGGCAACGGCGCTTACCCCATCCTCATGAACGCCTCGGGCGGAAAGCTCTACTACGCCATGCCCCACTGCGAGAAACCCTACTTCGACCCCGACATCCCCTACGACCAGGAGCCGGTGGTCAACGAGGACAACACCTTCATCATCGACCTCTACGACCAGGATTTCGAGCTGATCAAGTCGACCCGCATCCCCATGGCCACCAAGGAGGGATACCTTTACTCCATCCCCACCATGGGCCTTTTCCGCGGACAGCAGGACCTCGACCTCGACTTCTTCTCCACCGACGGCACCCCGCTCTACGTCGTCACTTATGAGCATTACATCAACTCGTCCGACTCGTTCTGCGACGACATCGTGGTGGTCGACCAGGAGGGCAACACCGTCAAGACCGTCTTCACCGAGGCCACAGGCCGCAAGCTCCTCAACGACGTGCGCGGCTACGACTCGATGTACTGCTTCTACAACGAGAACGCCGACGCTTACCACTTCGTCGAGGTGCCCTCGTGCAAGGAGGTGTGCCGTGTACCCTTCGCGTTCGAGAGTTACACCCTCTCCACATCCATCGACCGCGTGGCTTCGGCTGGTGGCTATCAGATTCTCTCGGCTCTCACGCAAGGCCAAGTGGACGACCAGGAAAACGTGATCCAGAAGATGGCGTTCTTCAACCCCGACGGAGCCTTTGACCACTGGGAGGACCTCAACCTCGGCCCCGACGTGGTGATGGCCACCGTCAACATCAGCGGCGCGGCCCTGTCGCCTTACATCTTCAACACCAACGACACCCGCGAGTACATGGTGATCGTGAAGGTGCCCATCTCCACCACCTCCTCGGCTACCGAGGACCACATCTGGATAATGGACACCGAGGGCAACACGCTGCTCGACTTTGGCCCCGACGACGCAATGGGAGGCAAGCTCCTCTACGTGGCTCTCGCCGGCTCGGGTGTCGACCGCAAGCTCCTTACCGTCTACTACAACACCTCCTATGAGTACACCCTCAATCTCACCAGCCTTCCCTTGGAAAGCTTCTCGGCTGGAGGTGAGGGCACCAAGGCCAATCCCTACCTGATCTCCACCGTGGGCGACTTCATGCTCATCGATGCCGCTCCGGCCGTCCACTACGCCCTCGCGGCCAACATCGACTTCACCGGCACCGAGTGGAACGGCCTGTCCAACGAATTCAGCGGCTCGCTCGACGGACGCGGCAAGGTGATCTCGGGTATCTCGCTCGACGGCGCGGGCGGCATCTTCGCCACAGTCATGGGCGCCGCTACCCTCAAGGATTTCACTGTATATACGCCCGTGATGGTGCCCGGAGGCTCCGAGGCCGGCATCGTGGCCGAGCGTCTCACCACCGACGGCACCTCCCAGCCCGTGATCTCCAATGTGGCTGTAGTCAATCCCAAGGTAAGCGGTTCGTTCAGCGGCTCGTTCGGCGGCGTCGTCGGACGATTGGTTGGAGGCGCCTCGGTTGATCTCTCGCAAGTGACCGGTGGCACTATCATCCTTCCCAACGCCACTGTAGGCGGTATTCTTGGTTTTAACCCCAACAACGGCGGCAACGTATCGGCCTGCCTTGTGAAGGACGTGTACACTGAGGTCGAGAACATGGGCGGCATCGCCGGCCAGCTCAATAGCGGCACCGTGGCCGACTGCCATGTCATCGCCGACTCCTACGCCACTTCCACCGCTGGCGGCATTGTGGCCATCATCAAGGCGTTCATGGGCGCACGTCCTACCGTCACTCGCTGCGTCACCGAGGGACAGATGCTCATCAACTGCGGCCAAGGAGGCACCCTCTACGGCGGCGGCATCGCCGGACAGGTGGGCGAGGGTAGCGACGACGTCATCACCGCTTGCATCACCGACATGTCGATTGACATCCCTGCCATGATGTACACCGCCTACGTTCACCGCATCGCCGGGTACACCAGCGGCGACATGCCCGGAGAGATCAACTGGGAGGATCCCTATTGGTACGACAACCCCGATTACGGCAACCCTGACGAATGGCCCCGCTACCCCTCCAACCCCGAAGAGGGCATCAAGGACTGCTACGCCATCGGACAGCTTTACGGCGACGCTGAGGCCTCGGCTACTGCCACCTCGGTCGAGGGCAAGTCGATCGAGCTTAGCGACATCACAACCTCGTTCCTCAGCGACCTGGGCTACTCGACGGGCGAAACCGTCGCCGCTCCCTGGGCGCATGTCTCGGGCTTGCCTTATCTCTTCTATGAGGACGCTCCCTTGACCCTTGTGGCTCAGCAAGATGTCGTTTATCTCACGGTCGACGAGGAGGCTACCCTCGCGTTCACAGTCATCGGTCAAAGCACGGTTGACGGAACTGCCTACGCCGAGAGCAGCGATGAGGCTGTCGTTGAGGTAAAGAGCAGCATCTTCGACGGCTCGGCAGTCAATGTCGACATCATTGCCAAGGGCGAGGGCACGGCCCAGGTGACCGTCACCTTCGAGGGCCTTACCGCCGTGGCTACCGTCCACGTCACCCTTTCGGGCGTCAAGCCTGTCGTGGCCGAGACGGCCGTCAAGATGATCTACAACGGCACCGAGGTGATCGCTTCCGCCGGCCCCATCTCCATCTACAACCTCGCCGGCGTCGAGGTAGCCCGCAGCGCCACCGGCCGCGTCTCTGTAGCCACCCTTCCCGCGGGCATCTACATCGCCCGCTCCCCCTCCTCCACCCTCAAATTCACCCGCTAAACCCGGGGGATGGGCGGCAAAGCCGCCCACTCCCCGCGGTGAAACCGCGGGGCACAGTAGCCACAAGCTGATGGCAACCTCCATTCCCCCTGAAAAAGGCCTTTCCCCTTCTCCTCCCTGAAAAAAGCCTTTTCTCTTTTCCCTCCCTGAAAAATTGCCTCTTTCTCTTGATTTTTCAAGAAAAAGAGGTAATTTTGCATTAGGCGAGGGGCCACTGTGCCCCGCGGTTTCACCGCGGTGGCCTGCAGGGGGCGGGCGGCGTTCGTCGTCCCATCAATAAAGAGCCGTTTTATTCCCCTCTCGCCAGCCCTTCGGCAAGCCCGTTGAGGAATAGGCATTCCTCCCGTGTGATCTTGCGATTCTCGCCGCGATAATCCCAGGGGCTTATCTGCAACAATCGCCCTTCAGCGCAAGCTTCGAAAGCCTCTCCGCTCGGCTTGTACATTTCCGGAAATCCGTTATTCCTCAGTAATATCAGGCTAAAGCCGCGGTCCATCGCCTCCCTCATCACCCGTTTCTCCCTTTCGGCGATGGCGGCACTTACGAGCACGCCCCCGCGCTCCCCGCAAGCTATCCAAGCCTGGCGTTTGCGCTCATAATCCCGGTCGCTATCGGCCCTATGTACCACAACGGCCTCCTTGTCAGGGATATCCATCAGAAATTGATTGCCGAAAATTTGGCAATTCCTCCCCGCGACGGTGATTCCATGCAAGGTGGTGAAAAGATGGGGATGGCTCCGTTTAAGCGCCAGGCGGCGAGGGTTGTCGTCGAGGTAATGCTTCCAGCGATCCAGCTGCCCGTCGTCGAGGAGAATCCTGTCGTTATAGCCGCGCTCAAAGAGTGAAATCTCGTGATTCCCCATTAGTTGCCTGGCCGCTCTTGTGCAACCGCTCTTGAAGCCCGCCATCACGGTGCCAAGATGGCGGTTTTTGGGCAGCGGGCTTTCGATATGGATGATGGCATGGAGATGATCAGGCATCATCACATGGTGCCAAAGGTGAATCATGGGGTAAAATTGGTGGATCTTGGCGAGTTCAATCTCTTGGATGACGTGGCCCAGGGGAGAGAGCTCGACATGTGGCTCAGGGCGTATCTCCAAGCGGCCAAACAGGGGCTTTCGGTCCTCAATCGCCATGGTTATCATATAGGTGCCGGGCGCCGAGTAATCATGCCATTTAGCGCGGCGCTTGTGGTTATGGCTGGTGGCGGCGTTGCCGTATGGGGAGCGATCGTGGGGCATAGTTTTAAGGCTTATAGATTGAAAATTAACAGGGCCCGGTGGATGGTTCTTCAGGCCACCGCGGCAAACCGCGGGGCACCGTGGCTTGCTAATGGCAAAGTTACCTCCTTTTCCGGCTCCCCGCAAGTAAAGTCCCCAAAAAATTCCCCTCGAGCCCTTTCCCCTCTTTCTAGAGACCCTAGCCCGACTTATAGACGCCCCAGCCCGAATGGGCTCGAGACAAGAGGCCCCGAAGGGGGGGCCGGGGGGCAACA
>JAJBVP010000169.1 GCA_020859755.1 Bacteroidales bacterium
AAGTTATCAATTCTATTTCACTTTCGTTTGCCGCTGCAAATCTAAGGTGCCGCGAAGTTACGAAATCTGTAAGTATTTTTGGAGAAATTGCGAGGATTTTTATATCTTTGCATTATAAAATACAACAAAACAACACCCAACGGTATGAAACGACCCCAACTCGACTCTTTAGACATCAAAATCCTACAGATGCTTGCCGACAATGCCCGCAAGCCCTTCCTGGAAATCGCCCGCGAGTGCAACGTATCGGGAGCGGCTATCCACCAGCGTATCGTCAAGTTGACTTCACTGGGAGTGATTCGCGGTTCGGAGTGCCAAATCGAGCCTTCAGCCGTGGGTTACGACACCTGCGCCTACATCGGTTTCTTTTTGAAAGACCCAGGCGATTTCGAGCATGTGGTGGAGGAGTTGAAAAAGATACCCGAGGTGGTGGAATGTCACTTTACCACAGGTCAATACGACATGTTTATAAAGCTTTACGCTAAGAACAACGATCATCTGCTCCATCTCATTCACGAGCGCCTGCAGAAACTGGGTTTGGCACGCACCGAATCGCTGATCTCCTTCAAGGAGGTGTTTAAGCGCCAGGTACCCATCCATTCCCACGACGAGTAGCGATGAAGGGTAAGCGACATCCTTTCCTCCTTTAAAAGATGAAAGGATGAAAGAAGGCCAACCACAACTGAAAACTGAACACTGAAAACTGGAAACTAAAATATTTCACGGCGCGTTTCGTTATTTAAAAGTAATGAAGCGCGCAATCAATTTTATCACCATACTGATAATGGCCATGCTGTCGGTACAGGCGCAGGGTCAGGTAAAGATTCACGGCAAGGTCTCGGATGAGAAGCAAGAGCCGCTGGAGTTCGCCACCGTGCGTATTGCCGGCACGGCAATCGGAGGCACTACAGGATTGGACGGCGGCTACTCCCTCACCGTTGCCGAACACGACACTATCACCGTCATTTTCACCTGCTTAGGCTACAAAGAGGTGAAACGCAACCTTATCGACGCCAAGGGTGACATCACCCTCAACGTGGCCATGCAGCCCAACACCAAGATGCTCGACGAGGTGGAGGTGACCGACTTCAAAAAGCAAACTACCCAGATGCAAACCATCGACGCGTCGTCCTACAAACTTGCTCCCGACGTTTCGGGCGGCTCGATTGAGAGCATGCTTTCGACCATGGCGGGCGTCAACTCCAACAATGAGATGTCGTCGCAATACTCGGTGCGCGGTGGTACATACGATGAAAACTCGGTGTACATCAACGGCGTGGAGGTGTACCGTCCCCAGCTTGTGTCATCGGGCCAACAGGAGGGACTCTCCATTATCAACCCCGACATGGTGGGCGCTGTGGGCTTCTCCACTGGCGGTTTCTCGGCCGAATACGGCGACAAGATGTCGTCGGCCCTCGACATTACCTACCGGGAGCCAGAGGCGTTTGAAGGCTCGGTTTCCTTGTCGCTGATGGGCGGAAGCTTCACCCTCGGACAGTCGTCAAAGAAGTTCTCCCAATTGCACGGCGTACGCTACAAAAGCAACTCCTCGCTGCTGTCAACGATGGACGAGAAGGGCGAATACGACCCACGATTCTTTGATTACCAAACCAATATGGTGTTCAAGCCGTCGTCACGATTCCGCGTGTCGTTCCTGGGCAACATCGCCATCAACAACTACAAATTCATCCCCCACGACCGCGAGACCAACTTTGGCACCTCAACCGACGCCAAGCAATTCAAGGTGTATTTCGACGGACAAGAGAAAGACAAATTCGAGACCTTCTTCGGAGCTCTCTCCCTACAATACAAGCCATCCAAGAAGACCGACTTCACCTTGTTGACCTCGGGCTATCTCACCAACGAGCTTGTCACCTACGACATCTCGGGCGAGTACTGGCTCGACCAAGCCGGCACATCGGGTGGAGCCTCGGGAGAAGGCGGTATTGGTGGTGAGTTGGGAGTGGGACGCTACATGGAACACTCCCGCAACCGATTGAAAGCGTCGGTGTTCTCCATCGCCCTGAGAGGCAACACGGGATTAAACCACCACAACCTTTCGTACGGCGTGCAATTCAACCACGAGACTATCATGGACCGCGCCCGAGAGTGGGAGCAGCGCGACTCGGCCGGCTACTCCCTCCCATCCACGGGCGAGAGCGTGCAGGTGATCTATAATCTCACTTCCCACCAGGACCTCTCCACCAACAAATTCTCGGCTTACCTGCAGGACACTTACCGTCTCTCCACCTCAGCGGGTTATTTCTCGTTCAACGCCGGCCTCAGGCTCTCCTACTGGGATTTCAACTCCGAAACCCTGGTGTCGCCTCGCGTCAACGTGGCCTTCATCCCCGAGAGGTACAGCCGCTGGTCGTTCCGCTTCGCCACTGGCCTTTACTACCAGCAACCGTTCTACAAGGAATACCGAATGCCCGTCACCGACACCGACGGCAACGTCAAGATCGTGCTCAACGACCAGATAAAGTCGCAACGCTCGCTCCATTTCATCTTCGGCGCCGATTACACCTTCCGAGCCATGGACCGTCCGTTCAAACTCTCAGGCGAGGCTTATTACAAGAAGCTCAACAACCTCATCCCCTACGAGGTTGACAACCTGAAGATCACCTACACGGGCGTGAACGGCAGCGACGGCTTCACCGCCGGCTTGGACTTCAAGCTGTTCGGCCAATTCGTGCCGGGTTCCGACTCCTGGATATCGTTCTCGCTGATGAAAACCCAAGAGACCCTGAACGGCGTGAAGGTGCCCCGCCCTACCGATCAGCGCTACTCATTCTCGGCCTACTTCACCGACTATTTCCCCAAGTTCCCCAAGCTGAAATTCTCGTTGCGCGCCCTGTTCTCCGACGGCTTGCCCACAACAGCTCCCCGAGGCTCTCGCGACCAAGGCTACTTCCGCGCCCCGGCCTACAAGCGCGTGGATATCGGCTTGAGCTACGCCCTGGTGTCGCCCCGCAGCGAGGGCGAGCCTCGCGACGGCTGGGCCAAGTGGATCAAGAGCATGTGGCTCGGAGTGGACGTGTTCAACCTTTTGGACATCTCCAACGTGTCGTCCTACTACTGGGTGACCGACGTCAACGCCATCCAGTACGCCGTGCCCAATTATCTTACGGGGCGCCAATTGAACGTACGTCTCACCCTCGACTTCTAAGGCAGCTATGAAGGATATAATAATGTTCTTGGCCACGTTCATGTTGATCATCTTGCTGTGGATTTTCGTGGAGAGAAGTTATATCCTTCTGGTGAAGTATATCCAAAAGCGCAAGCAAATACCGGTTGACAACCCTCCGTCGGGGGGCGGGTTTGTGTTCCCCCTATCGGTGTTTTTGTTATACGCCTTAATGTATTCAAGTGGGTACGCGCCTGTAACACAAATTTTGGCCTCTAATGAGCCTTGCGATATATGGCTATTAGGACTGTTGGTGGTGTGTTGCGTGAGCGGGTTGGACGATTATCGTCCACAGCCCATAATACCCCGACTCGGAGCCCAAATCGTGGCTATAGGTCTGCTGTTCTGGCAGTTCAGCTATGTGCTGGACAACACGTTAGTCCCTTGGTGGGCCGTGACAATCGCTGCAGTGTTCATGATCGGGTTTCTCAACATGTGGAACTTTATGGACGGCATAAACGGCATCACCGGTTGCATGACCTTGGCCTCGTTGATCCCGCTCCTCGTACTATCGGGTCCATCAGTGTACCTTTGGGGCATACCTGCCATGATGATTCCCGCCACAATCGCCTTCTTGGGATTCAATTGTCGCAAAAAGGCCGCATGCTACGCGGGTGATATCGGAGCTATCTCCATTGCCTATATTCTACTCTTCTTATGGGGCAGTAGCTTGTGCTTGCGATGGGAGTTTGAGGTACCGGCATGGTGGAGCGTGGTGTTCTTCTCGGTGTATATTGTCGATGCGGGGTGGACTATCGTGTTGCGGTTGAGCAGGCATGAGAATATCTTCAAGCCTCACCTGAATCACGCCTACCAGCACCTCTGCCATCGTCGCGGGTGGAATCCTGTGGCTGTGTCGGTTGGGTATTCCGTTGCTCAATTGGGCATCTCCCTGGCGGCCTTTGCCGAACCGGTACAGGAATGCATTTATTGGTATGTTGCTGGCGTGTTTGTGGTGTTGACTGGTGCCTATTTCTATATTATCAGCCGTCCGGCTACAGTTGAAGTATCGCCCACGTATGCCCGTTGAAAGGTTTCATTTCAAGCAGTTCAGCTTGCGGCAGGATCGCTCGCCACTGAAAGTGGGCACCGACGGCGTGCTGCTCGGTGGTTGGGTGAATGTTGCTGAAGGGCAATCAGCTCTTGACATAGGCGCGGGTTGTGGCCTTATCGCCCTGATGCTCGCTCAACGTGGCTGTTACCCGGTTACCGCTCTTGAGATCGATCCCGGAGCTGTGGATGACGCACGAGAGAACGCTTCCCGCTCACCTTGGGACGTTGACGTCATCCAAGCCGATTTCGCCCAATGGCAACCACCGAGAAAGCATGACCTCGTGGTAAGCAACCCGCCCTTCTACAACGAGGACCTGCGCTCTCCCTCAGCCGCTCGCGCTTTGGCTCGCCATGGCGAAGGATTAACAGTGGCCTCATTAATTAGGAAGGCTCCACTGATGCTCTCTACCAATGGACGCCTGGCGCTGGTTACTCCCGTCAACCGACGCGAGGAGGTAGAGATGCAGGCCGCTTTGGCCGGTCTCTCCCCTACCCGACTGACCCAGGTCGTTACGGCTCCCGGGAAAGCCCCGCGGCGAATTCTTTGGGAACTTTCCATGTGTCCATCGGCTTGTGTCAAGGACTCCCTGTTGATTGGCTCCGAAGAGTACAAAACGCTCGTTTCGCCCTTTTATTTGAAACTATCTTGACACCGCCGTGTCCAATTATCAAAAACGTGATTGAAAATGGAAATGACTACTACCTCTTGTCAAATGAATAACCGTTACTCGACAGCTCTGCGTCCGGGATTGGGATTGGGACTGTTGTTCTGTATCTTTGTGCTGATGATGGTGCTCGTAGGGATTCTCTCCCAGGTTATCACCGCAAAATTCGGTGCAACCGCCGGTACGCTGCGCATCATGGCCGTGGCTCAGGACGTGTTCCTGTTCATGGTACCCCCGATTGTGACGGCGATGATGATGACACGCTACCCGGCCGAGTTTCTCGAGTTGATGACCGCTCCTCGCTGGAACCGCTCGCTGTTGACCATTGCCCTTGTGCTCGCATCTATTCCCTTGTTGAACGTGATCGTGGAATGGAACAAGCATGTGGAGTTCCTGAGCCAATGGACGTGGATGCAAGAGATGGAGGACGCAGCCAACGCTACCATGAAGGTGATGATGGGCGAGCCCACGGCGGGAAGCTTGCTGGTGTCGGTGCTCATTTTTGGAGTGTTGACGGGACTGGCTGAGGAGCTATTCTTCCGGGGAGGCCTTCAAAAGCTGCTCCTTTGCATGCGCATGAACAAGCACGTGGCAATATGGCTCACAGCCGTTATCTTCTCCCTGTGCCACTTGCAATTTTACGGATTTGTGCCCCGAATGCTCATGGGAGCCTGCTTTGGTTACCTGATGATGTGGAGCGGCTCGCTGTGGCTCCCCGTGATCGCCCACGCCTTCAACAACTCGATGGTGACGTTCACCACTTGGCTTGCCGACCGCGGCACTACTGTCTCCAATCTCGACTACATCGGCACCACTCTCTCGCCTATCGATATCACCTGGGTCGTGGTAAGCGTTGTCCTTACGGCTTGGATTCTTCGCATGATTTACACCCTAAGTAAAAATTAGATTTGTCAATTCGGCAAAACTTCGTAAATTTGTAGCAAATTCCCCAAATAGGGGGTTTTGCTACTTTTTTATTATCAAAAACGAAAACAGCAATGGCAGATTGGTTTGAATGCAAAGCAAAATACGATAAAATGCAAGAGAATGGCGCGGCCAAAAAAGTGTCGGAGCCTTATCTGGTTGACGCGTTGTCGTTTACCGAGGCTGAGGCACGCATGATCGAGGAGTTGACGCCCTTCATCTCGGGCGAGTTCACCATCGACTCGGTAAAGCGCACCCGTATCAAAGAGATATTCTGGGACGATTCGGCCGACAAATGGTACCAGGTGAAGGTGGCGTTTGTGACCATCGACGAGAAGACCGCAGCCGAGAAACGCTCCATGCACCTGGCCCTGGT
Organism: Bacteroidales bacterium; assembly: GCA_020859755.1. GTDB lineage: Bacteria > Bacteroidota > Bacteroidia > Bacteroidales > Muribaculaceae > JAJPXC01. The sequence continues at coordinate 6,206 of JAJBVP010000169.1, forward strand.
TGCCGGGAAAGATTTCCAAGGCGCTCTCAAAAACTTCATGGACGGCATGAATGGCACCTTGGCCGACTTCGAGATTGTCGCCATTCAGGAGACGCCGATCATGGATGTGTTCAAAATGAAAGTGAAGGAGTAGTTTCTAGTTTCTAGTTTCTAGTTTCTAGTTTCTAGTTGTTAGTTGTTAGTTGTTAGTTGTTAGTTGTTAGAGATGGCGGAGATTGCTGAACATCTGCAGAAGATAAAGGCCGGGTTGCCCCAAGGGGTGACGCTGGTTGCCGTAAGCAAGTTTCACCCCGTGGAGGCGCTGATGGAGGCCTACAACGCCGGCCAACGCGTGTTTGGCGAAAGCCGCGTGCAAGAGCTGGTGGCCAAGCTCCCTCAGATGCCGCAGGACGTGCAATGGCACTTTATCGGCCACCTTCAGACCAACAAAGTGAAGCAACTCATCGGCCACACCGCCCTTATCGAAAGCGTCGACTCGGAGCGCCTGCTACGCAAGATCGACGACCTCTCGGCCGAGGCTGGAGTGACCACCCGAGTATTGATGCAACTCCATGTGGCTCAGGAGGAAACCAAATTCGGCTTCTATCCCGAGGAATTGATTGAATTCTTCCGTAACGGAAGTCATACCACCCTTAAAGCCACCCATATATGCGGCGTGATGGGGATGGCCACCAATACCGACGATATGGAGCGCGTGGGCCAGGATTTCCAGAAGATCGCCGACACGTTCCGCGTCCTGCGCGACGACCCCTCGCTGGGATTGCGCGGCTTTGACACCATCTCAATGGGCATGAGTGGCGACTACCCCCTCGCCATCTCCCACGGAGCGACCCTTGTAAGAATCGGCACCGACATCTTCGGCGCCCGAGAATATTAAGCATTTAGCGTTTAGCATTTAGCATTTAGCCTAAGTGCTTTATTCCTTTCCTCCTTTCCTCCTTTAAAGTTTTAAAGTTTTAAAGCTTTAAAGATTTAAAACCAAAAACCAAAAACCAAAATCACTAAATAACTCTATTACCATACAATCATTTATCCTTTTTTAATCCAATGGCAACATTAGCAATGAATGAAAAAAGTACTTCAGCTGGCAAGAGCAGGGTCATAGCGATAATCGCTATGTTCTTCCTCTTCGCCATGATCTCATTCGTCACCAATCTGGCGGCTCCTCTAGGCACGATCTGGAAAGTCCATTATGAGTGGGCTGGCATGGTGGGCAACTTCATGAACTTCCTGGCTTACCTGTTCATGGGTATTCCCGCCGGCCACCTGCTGTCGCGTATCGGCTACAAAAAGACGGCACAGATCGCCATGGTGGTGGGCCTCGTTGGCCTTGTGCTGCAATGGCTCTCCTCGCTGGTAGGAGCTGAAACCATTATCGCTGGCATCAGCCTCAACTATTACATTTACCTGTTGGGCGCTTTCATCTGCGGTTTCTGCGTGTGCATGCTCAACACAGTGGTTAACCCCATGCTCAACCTCCTGGGCGGTGGCGGCAAGAAAGGCAACCAGCTCGTACAGGCAGGTGGCTCTCTCAACTCCCTCTCGGGCACCTTCACTCCCCTCTTGGCCGGCTCCATGATTGGCGCAATCACGGCCTCCACAGCCATGACAGCCGTCAACCCCTTGCTGTTCATCGCCATGGGCGTATTCGTGTTCGCATTGCTCGTTATCTCAGCCGTCCAGATTCCCGAGCCCAACTTGCGCAAGGATGGCAAGAAGGTGAAATACAGCCACTCCCCCTGGAACTTCCGCCACTGCGTGCTTGGCGTGGTAGGCATCTTCCTTTATGTGGGTATCGAGGTAGGCATCCCCGGCGTGTTGATTTTCTACTTGAGCGACACCGCTGTTTCGGGTCTTGGCGAGAACGCTGTTGCAATCGCAGGTTCCATCGCGGCCATGTACTGGTTGCTGATGCTAGTGGGCCGCTTGTTCTCGACCGCTATCTCAGGCGCTGTTTCCTCGCGTGTACAGCTGGTCACCGTGGCTACCGTGGGCATCTGCTTGGTAGTAGCCGCTATCTTGACCCCGGCCAGCGTGCGCGTGTCGATGCCTGTATTGGACATCAACGTCGGCATCTTCACCACCGAGGTGCCTATCAGCGCAATGTTCCTTGTGCTCTGCGGCCTCTGCACATCGGTAATGTGGGGTGGCATCTTCAACCTCGCTGTTGAGGGCCTTGGCAAGTACGTGCCCCAGGCTTCCGGCATCTTCATGATGATGGTAGTAGGCGGTGGCGTAATGCCGTTGATCCAAAACTGGATGGCCAACACCCTGGGCTATATGATTAGCTACTGGCTGGTAGTGGCCATGCTGGGCTACCTGCTGTTCTACGGCCTTATCGGCTCCAAGAACGTCAACCAGGACATCCCTGTTGACGAGGATAGCGAGGAAGCTGTTATGGACGCCCTCTAATCACCTGCTAACGTATTAATTAAGGCGGTTGTAGCTCACATGGTTGCAACCGCCTTTATAACACTTCCAAGAATATGATTGAATACATTAAAGGCGAATTGACTGAGCTCAACCCCACCTACGCCGTGCTTGAGGCAGCGGGTGTGGGATACATGTTGAACATCTCGCTACCGTCGTTCACCGCTCTGGAGCAGCAGAAGGGCGTGGTGAAGCTGTGGGTATACGAGGTGATTCGCGAGGACACCCATGTGCTCTACGGCTTCGTGGAGCGTCGGGAGAGGGAGATGTTCGAGCTGTTGATCGGCGTGTCGGGCGTGGGAGCTGGAACAGCGAGGATGATCCTGTCGGCGTTGACCGTGCCCGAATTGGAGGTGGTAATCACCTCCGGCGACCACACGCGGCTCAAAAATGTTAAAGGAATCGGCGTAAAAACCGCACAAAGGGTAATAGTGGACCTGCGTGATAAAATAAAACCGTCTCAAGATACGTTATTATTGCAGCCCGACGCGACAGACTCGGCCGCGCAGGAGGAGGCTTTGGCCGCCCTTGTTATCTTGGGTTTTCCCCGCGCGCAGTCGCTCAAAGTGTTGCGTAAGCTCTACAGCGAAAATCATGGCATTACGGTGGAGCAAGCCATCAAAAAGGCAATGACGATGATGTAGCAGCTCAGGGCCAGCATTTTGGCTAATGAGAAAAGGTAGTTTAAGACGACGCATATATAAATGGACATTGGCCGCTGTGGGTGCTTCCGTGCTCACAGCCTCGTCATTCCTGGCCGTCGCCCAGTACTACCAGGGCGGCATCACTCCCCCACCCCCAGTGGTGCCCCAAGCTCCAAATTCGTTGATGAATTCGGCCGACTCGGTGATGATGCCCTTCCCGGTGTCGCCAATTTTCCCTCCCGATTACGAAAACCTGCTCGAGAGCGAGTATGCCGCCGACTTGGCCACTCCCTCCAACATTACCACCTCGGCTGAATTTGACCCCGAGACTGGCTACTATGTAATCCGCACCAAGCTGGGCGACAACGAGATAGCCACTCCATTCCTTCTAAGCGAGAAACAGTACAACGACTGGCAACTGCGCAAATCTCTCCAAGAGTACTACCAGGAGAAAAACATGGAGCTGGTGCAGGACAAGGTGAAAGAGCCTTTCAACATCCTGGACATGAACTTCGCCCTTGGCCCCTTGGAGAAGATTTTCGGCCCGGGTGGCGTGCAGCTGAAGACGCAGGGCACCGTGCAGATCAAGATGGGTATCAACTCCAACAAGACCGACAATCCATCGCTCTCGCTCTCAGCACGCAAGCACACGTATTTCAACTTCGAGCAAAAGATACAAGCCACAGTGAACGCTTCTGTGGGCGACCGTCTGAAGTTCAACATGACTTACAACACCGACGCTACATTCGACTTCGACTCCAAGAACCTGAAACTCAGTTACGAAGGCAAGGAGGACGACATCGTCAAGTCGATTGAGGCCGGTAACATCTCGATGACCACCGGGTCGTCGCTCATCCGTGGAGCGTCGGCCTTGTTTGGCGTAAAGGCTCAATTGCAATTCGGCAAATTGACAGCCACCGCGCTCGTGTCGCAACAGAACTCCGAGTCAAAATCGGTATCCTCCAAAGGCGGCTCCCAAACCACTGATTACGAGATCAATTGCGACGCTTACGACCAGAATCGCCACTTCTTCCTTGCCCAATACTTCCGCGACAATTACGACGACTTCTGCTCCAAGTTGCCCTACGTAAGCTCCGGTATCTCGATTACCCGTATCGAGGTGTGGGTGACCAACAAAAACTCCAACTTCTCGGAGAGCCGCAACTTCGTGGGCTTCATGGACCTTGGCGAGGCCAATTCCGACAATCTCGCCAACACCTATTGGCAAACTGCCGGCGGCTTGCAGATACCCTACAACAACGCCAACAACCTCCTCTCGGAGATCAAAACCAACTATCCCGACGCCCGCGACATCTCCAAAGTGACGCAAGCCCTTCAGCCCTTGCAGGCCTACGGAATCGAGGGTGGCAAGGACTTCGAAAAGGTGGAGAGCGCCAAGCTGCTTTCATCGTCGGAGTACACCCTGAACTCCACCCTGGGCTATATCTCCCTGAAATCGGCGCTATCGTCGGATGAGGTACTGGCTGTGGCTTACGAATACACTTACGGAGGCCAGGTGTACCAAGTGGGTGAATTCTCCTCCGACATCACCACCACCTCCCAGTCGCTCTACCTGAAGATGCTCAAGGGCACCACCGTGGCTCCCCGCCTGCCCATGTGGAAACTGATGATGAAGAACGTCTACTCGCTGGGCGCTTACCAGTTGCAGAGCACCAACTTCAAGATGAACATCTTCTACCTGAGCGACACTACCGGCACGCAAATCAACTACCTCCCAGTCACCGGCATCTCCGACAAGCCACTGCTCCAGGTGATGAACCTCGACCGCTTGGATTCCAATCAGGAAAGCAACTCCGACGGCTTCTTCGACTACATCGAGGGCTACACCGTGCTATCCTCCACCGGCAAGATTATCTTCCCGGTTGTGGAGCCTTTCGGCAGCCACCTGCGCAAGAAAATCAACAATTCGGTTCTCGCCGACCAATACTGCTACCAAGAATTGTACGACTCCACGCTGGTGGTGGCGCAACAGTTTGCCGATAAGAACAAATTCATCCTCAAGGGACAATACCAGGCCTCATCCGGCGCTCAGATACGCTTGAACGCCATGAACGTGCCTCGTGGGTCGGTGGTGGTAACCGCGGGCGGCGTCACGCTCACCGAAAACAGCGATTACACCGTCGACTACTCCATGGGTATCGTCACGATCACCAACCAGAGTATCATCGACTCGGGACAAAGCATCAACGTCACCCTTGAGAATCAGTCGCTCTTCTCCATGCAGCGAAAAACGCTGCTGGGATTGGACTTGCAGTACAAGTGGAACAAGAACTTGACCATAGGCGGTACCATTCTCCACTTCTCTGAGAAGGCTTTGACCGAAAAGGTAAGCATCGGCGACGAGATCATCAACAACACCATGTGGGGCTTGAACCTGGCCTACAACCAAGATTTCATGTGGCTCACCAACTGGCTGAACAAAATCCCCACAGTGAACGCCACGCAACCGTCGAAATTCAACCTCACTGCCGAGTTTGCCCAGCTCGTACCCCACCAACAGAAATCAGGCTCCACCAAAGGAAGCTCCTATATCGACGACTTCGAATCGACCCAAACCGGTATCGACCTGCGCTCCCCCTACTCCTGGACGCTTGCCTCTACCCCCTACGAAAGCGGCAACGACGCGCTGTTCCCCGAAGCCGCGCTCTCCAACAACGTGGAATATGGCTACAACCGCGCTCTGCTCAACTGGTACTATATCGACCGAATGTTCACCCAGCGCAACTCCTCGCTCTGCCCGGGATACATCCGCTCCGACCTCGAGCAACTGTCCAACCCTTATGTGCGCGAGGTGACATCCCGAGAGATTTACCCCGACCGCCAGTTGACCTACGGCGAGTCGTCGACTATCCAAACCCTCAACCTCTCCTTCTACCCCACTGAGCGCGGTCCCTACAACCTCGACGCCACCAACATCGACGAGGATGGCAACCTACTGTATCCCGAGAAACGTTGGGGTGGCATCATGCGCAAGATGGACAACACCGACTTCGAGTCGTCCAACATCGAATACGTCCAGTTCTGGCTGATGAACCCGTTCCTCGACCCCGACCTCGACAATCAGGAGGGAGGTGACCTCTACTTCAACTTCGGTGAGGTCTCGGAGGATATCCTCAAGGACGGATTGAAGAGCTACGAGAACGGCATCCCTTACGACGGCAGCACCTCCACGCTGCAAGAGACCGTGTGGGGCCGTGTGTCCAACCAAACCTCACTCACCTACTCCTTCGACAACAACTCGGGGTCACGCAAGGTGCAGGACGTGGGTCTTGACGGATTGCCCAACGAGATGGAGTTCACCCACGCCAGCTACTCGGATTACCTTGACAAATTGCGCACCAAGCTGTCGTCAACCGCCATCGCCCGCATGCAGGACGACAAATTCTCGCCCTTCAACGACCCCGCGGGCGACAACTACCACTTCTTCCGCGGCTACGACTACGACGAGGAGCGCCTGTCGATTCTCGAGCGATACAAGCGATACAATGGCGTTGAGGGCAACTCTCTCGACCCCGATGACGTGGACGAGCCCCTCTACCAGTCGTCGCGCTCAACCCCCGACGTCGAGGACATCAACCAGGACAACACCCTCAACGAGTACGAGCGCTATTATCAATACAAGGTGTCAATCCGCCCCGAGGATCTCGTGGTGGGCCACAACTATATCACCGACAAGCAGGTGTCGCTTGTGCGCACCCGTGACGGCAAGGACCAAGAGGTGGAATGGTACCAATTTAAGATACCTTTGAGCGACTACGAGCGCAAAGTGGGCTCCATTTCCGACTTTTCAACCATACGCTTCGCCCGTATCTTCATGACCAATTTCAAAGCCGTAACCCACCTGCGTTTCGCTACCCTGGAGCTGGTGCGTGGCGAATGGCGCACGTATGATTTCAACCTCAACACCCGTGGCGACACTCCCGCCGAGGGCGAGCTCGACGTGTCGATCGTCAACATCGAGGAGAACTCCTCACGCGAGCCTGTCAACTATGTGCTTCCTCCCGGGGTATCCCGAATCACCGACCCGGGCCAATCCCAGATCACTCAGCTCAACGAGCAATCAATGTCGCTGAAGGTCACCGGCCTCCAGGCTGGCGATGCCCGAGCTGTCTATCGCAACACTTCCTACGACCTCCGCAACTACAAGAAACTACAAATGTGGGTACACGCCGAGGCGCTGATTGACGACCCGACCAACCTCAAATCGGGCGAGCTATCGCTGATCGTGCGCTTGGGTACCGACGTCAAAAACAACTACTACGAGTACTCCATCCCATTGAGCCTTACCCCCGCGGGCAAGTATAACGACAACTCGGCCGACCGTGCTCGCGTATGGCCCATCCAAAACTATATGGACCTCACTCTCCAAAATCTCGTCGACTTGAAGAAGGCGCGCAACAAGGAGAAAGCCATCGAGGGATCAGGCGTGGGGTACGCTACCCTCTACACTGGTCGCGACCCGGATAATGAGAACAACACCATCTCGGTGCTGGGTAACCCGTCGCTGTCCGACGTGCGCGTAATGCTGATAGGCGTGCGCAACAACTCCTCGGTGACCAAGGCCGGCACGGTGTGGGTGAATGAGTTGAAGGTTACCGATTTCGACGAGGACGGCGGCTGGGCCTTGAAAGCCAACGCTACCCTGGGCCTGAGCGACATCGCAACCCTCAATTTCGGCACCCATATCGAAACCGCTGGTTTCGGCTCGGTCGACCAAAGCCTCAACGACCGCAACATGGACGACTACTACCAGTACAACTTCGCTGTGCAGGGCGACGTTGGCCGCCTGTTGCCCGAAAAGATCAAGCTCACAGCTCCCGTCTACTACTCCATAACCAAGGAGCGCACCGAGCCCAAGTATAACCCCCTGGATCAGGACGTGCTCTTGCAGGACGCCCTCGACGATTGCGCCACTAAGCAACAGCGCGACTCAATCATGAACTACGCCGTGGAGAAAACCACCATCAAGAGTTTCTCCATCTCCGGCCTGAAATTCGACATCAAGAGCAAGAACCCCATGCCGTGGGATCCGGCCAACTTTACGTTCAACTTCTCGTTCAACAAGCAGACGAAGATGGACCCAACGACCGAATACGAGTACACCAACGACTATCGCGGCTCGTTCCAATATTCCTATTCCCCTTACATCAAGGGCCTGCGCCCATTCGGCTGGATCAAGAGCAAGAATAAGAACTTGAAGTTCCTCAAGGAGTGGGAGATCAACTGGATGTTCAACAACCTGACGTTCCTCACCACCATGAGCCGTTACTACTACGAGCAACAGACGCGCTCGGAGACCGACGTCTACTTTGAGATGCCCGTGTCGGTGTCCAAAAACTTCCTTTGGGACCGCCAGCTATCTTTGCAATGGAACCTGACCAAGCAGCTTTCGTTCCAATTCACCTCCAACACCTCGGCCCGCATTGAGGAGACCACCGGTGCCGTGAACAAAAAGCTGTTCCCCGACAAGTACAAGGAATGGAAGGACACCGTATGGTCGTCAATCCTCTCGCTGGGTACACCTTGGGCTTACAACCAGACGTTCACCGGCACTTACAAGGTTCCATTCTCCAAGATCCCCGTGCTGGATTTCTTGACAGGCTCCGTGACCTACAACGCCACCTATCGCTGGGACCGCGGCGCCACCGTCGACGACGTGTTCCTTGGCAACACTATCTCCAACCAAGCCTCATGGAACGTGGACGGTCGTATCAACTTAGAGACGTTCTACAACAAGTTCAACTACCTCAAGGAGGTGAACAAGCGATTCTCGTCGTCGACCCGTCAAACGGCATCCAAGGACAAGAAACCCAAAAAATTCGAACGCACCTACAAGCTCAAGCCCGACACCACGATCATCATCAAGCACAACCTGCGCAACAAGAAGGTGAAGATTGTGGCTACCAAGACCGACGGCACGCCGTTCCCGGTCAAGACCCGAGTGGTGGACGCATCATCGGTGGAGGTGTTGACCAAGGGCGACGAGAATATCAAGTTTGCGATCACCGAGATCCTCAAGGAGGAGCGCTCGGTGTGGAAAGAGATTGGCGACCATGCCACGCGCTTTGTCATGAGCCCCCGCTCGGCTTCGGTGAAATGGAAATCCACCCACTCGATGTCGCTGCCGTTGTTCCAGAACGACATCGGAAACGCCTTCGGCCAGTCGGGTAAATACGGCCCGCTGTCGCCTGGCTTGGACTTCGCTTTCGGTTTTACTGGCGAAGATTACGTCAACAAGGCTCTCGACCGTGGTTGGCTGATTACCGACGACGGCCAGACGTCGCCGGCTATCTGGTCGCAAGGCAATGAGCTGAGCCTGGAGCTTAACCTCGAGCCCATCCGCGGCCTGAAAATCCAATTGACCACCAACCGCACCGACAACCGCACGAAGCAGATACAGTTCATGTACGACGACATGCCCATCACACGCACCGGCTCGTTCACCATGACCTACTGCGCCATCGGTACTTCCCTCCGTTCGTCCAAGGCCGAAAACGGTTACTGGTCGGGAGCGTTCGAGAAGTTCTGCGACAACGTTTCCATCATCCGACAGCGCTACGAGAACATGTACATCGGCACCACCTACCCTACAGGCGGTTTCATGAAGGACAACATCCACGCCGGACAGGTGTTCGACCCCAGCGTGGGCACCGTTTCCGAGACGTCGCCCGATGTCCTTATTCCAGCTTTCTTGTCGGCCTACGGCAACACCGACCCCAACAAGCAGTGGCTCGACCCGTTCCCGTCGTTCGCCCACGTGTTGCCCAACTGGCGCGTCACCTACGACGGCTTGTTGAACATCGGCAACCTCAAGAACATCTTCAAGTCGTTCACCTTGAGCCACGCCTACCAGTGCACCTACTCCGTGGGGTCCTACACCTCCTACCTCAACTGGCTCAGCGTTGACGGAAACAAAGGTTTCACCCTCGACGAGCTTTCGGGACAGCCCATCCCGTCGTCGCCGTTCAACATCTCCTCGGTGGCCATTACCGAGAAATTCGCGCCACTGTTGGGCGTGAGCGTGACCATGAAGAACGATATCTCGCTGAGCGCTGAATACCGCGACGCGCGCACGTTGACTCTCAACTCCTCCGCTGGCCAGATCGTGGAATCCACCACCAAAGGCTTGACCATCGGAGCCGGCTGGAAGATTGTGGGCTTCAACTCGGTGCTCAAAATCAAGGGCTCGCAGACGGGCGTGAGCAACGATCTGTCGATCAATGCCGACTTCTCGCTGTCGACCACCCAAGCTCTTATCCGTCGCTTGGAAAGCCGTTACACCCAGCCCACCTCGGGTGCCCGCACGTTCACCATGAACATCATGGCCTCCTACATCATGAGCAAACGCTTGACAGTGTCGGCGTTCTTCGACCATCAGGTGAACACTCCCTTAGTATCCAATTCTTCTTATCCCACCACCAATACCTCATATGGCATTTCATTTAACCTCTCTCTTACCCGTTAACCTTCTCGCAGGGATGCTGCTGGCATCCAACGTACAAAGCTACTACCCCGCTATCCTTAAAATCACCGACGACTCAGCCATTACCGAGATGGAGGAGAAGGGATGCGAAATCTTGCGCCAGCGCAGTAATCTGGTGCTGGCTTACATCCCCACCGACCAAGTGGGGTGGCTTTCCACCTTTTCCCGCATCAATTCGGCCAGCCTCGGCAACCGCAACATAGTAAATATGGATGAGGCACGCAAGATGGCACGCGTGGACGAGGTTATTACCCCATCGTCGGTTTATCCCCAGGGATGGGATGGATCAGGAGTGGTGGTAGGGTTTTGCGACACCGGATTCGAGCCTCATCATCCCAATTTCCTGGACCTGGACGGCAACACCCGAGTGAAGAAAATAGTAGCCTACCGCGATACCCTGGCTGTGGAGGAACGCGCCGAGACTCTTTCCGAGATTGCCTCATGGACTATGGACGACATCACCGAGAACCACGCGACCCACGTTGCTGGCATTATGACAGGAGGGTATGGACAGTATCGAGGAGTGGCTTCAGGAGCCGACATCGTGGCCACCACCTCAATGCTTACCGATGCCTGCATCCTTGCAGGGGCCGAGGAGATCCTCGACTACGCTCGCCAACAGGGTAAGCCGGCGGTCATCAACATGTCGGTGGGCAGTTATACCGGCCCTCACGACGGCACGTCGCTCTTCTGCCAGTATCTCGACCTGATCGGCGAGGAGGCCGTTGTGTGCATCTCCTCGGGAAATGAGGGCAACGGCAAAAACGGCCTTCAACTATCCTTTGACGAAGACCATCCTGAATACTCCACCTTCCTTTGCGAGGCTTGGGAGTGGCACGACCGATATATCTATGGACCAGCCGATTTTTGGAGCTTGGACCACCGGCCGTTTGGCATGCGTATCGAGATCTTTGACTGCACCAACAAAAGCGTTGTTTTCTCCTCACCGCTTGTGGGAAACGGCGAGGAGGGGGAATGGATAGGTTGCAGCCAGAATTACGGAATCGAGGGAGCCGTCGTGTCGAGTGAGATTGCCAAGTGGGGAACGGGATACCTTGCGCTCTCCTATGGCACCGACCCCGAGAATGGGCGCTACAACGTGGTAGTCCAGGTGGATTTTCGCAATCGCTACACTCGCGACAATGAAATCGGGCGATGCTACATACGATTGGTGGTAGTGGGCCAACCGGGGGTGGAAGTGGACGGTTACGCCCATTCCTCAGCCAATTATTTCAACTGGGGATACGTCTCGGGGATGCTTTCAGGCAATTCTCTGCAATCGGTGTCCAATATCGCAACGGGGCATAACGTGATTACCGTGGGCGCATGCTCGTCGCGCAACGAATGGCCGCTACTCTCGGGAGGTACCAAGGGGTACGACTTCACCGTGGGCAACATCGCCAATTTCTCGGGTTATGGCACGCTACGCGACGGCCGCGTGTTGCCCGACATCTCAGGACCAGGCAACTATGTGGTGTCGTCCTACCCCTCCTACACTGGTGATGTCTATCCATCTTCTATCAACCACATGGTGGACGCGGTAACAGTGGGCGGACGCACGTATTATTGGGGAGCCGAATGCGGCACATCCATGTCATCGCCGCTTGTGGCCGGAGTGGCCGCGTTGATGCTACAAGCCAACCCATCGTTGACGCCTGCCGAAGTCAAGGAGATACTGGTCGCTACAGCCAACACCTCGTTTGACGATATTGACAACCCTCGCTGGGGAGCGGGCTGCGTTGACGCACAAGCCGCATTAGCGCGGGCCGTGGCATCCTCCGGCGCTGGATCAGTTCTTGGCTCTTCTACCAATACCCTTATTACCCGTGAGGGCGATATTATTCATGTTACCATTCCGGGCGACTCTTCCCCGCTGCTTCGCCTCTACACTGTAGACGGGCGTCAAGTAGCTTCCGGCTACGGCTCTCTGAGCCTCGCGGGGCTCCCCCGTTCCATATATATTCTGGTCACCCCCGTCTCCTCCCACAAAATCAAGTGATAATAAATTAAAGCGGGCTGTCTCACGACAGCCCGCTTCCTTTAAACCTTTATCTTAATCTAATACTATGAAAAACACACGTGCAAAGGTAATCATATTTTTCAATATTACGCAAGTGTTTTGTGCCACCTTAACTAATGTTAACCAAAAATTCAGCCATTTAGAACAATTTTCACACATTTACGGTACTTCAGGGGAGAAAACTTCTATTTCTCCCTTGTCAAGATCAAATCAGACACCGACGCGGGTAAGTGTAAAAATTTTTGGCAGAGTTGAGAAAGTGTTAAGGAAATTGTGTAAATTTGTAAATTGGAATAGAAGGGTCGCAGAAACTCCCCCCTTAAGGATTCCAAGGATGATTAAATCTATCGGCAATGGATTGTAAACGCAAGATAGCCATAGCAACGAGCACCAGGGCTGATTGGGGACTCCTTTCCCCTTTGGCCCGCGCATTGTCGTCACGCGAGGATTGCGAGGTGACAGTGGTGGCCACCAATATGCACCTGCTGGAGGGATATGGCCACACGGTGGACGAGATTCGCCAAGACGGTTTTGAGCCGCTATGCGTGCCGATGACATTTGAAGGCGACAGCGGCGTGGCAACGGCCAAGGCGATGGGACAGTGCCTTGGTGGCATGGCCGAGGCGTTGGCCCACGTTCAGCCCGACCTACTGGTTATCCTTGGCGACCGCTACGAGATGCTGGCTGTGGCCTCAGCGGCGACGTTGCTGCGCATCCCCATCTGCCACATCGCTGGAGGAGCCATCTCCCAAGGAGCCATAGACGACCAGATTCGCCATGCGATCACCAAACTATCATCGCTGCATCTTACCGAAACCGAGGAGTACCGCCAGCGTGTAATCCAGATGGGCGAGGCAGCAGAGCGGGTCGTGAACACTGGTGCGATCGGCGTGAGCGGCCTTAGCGGGAAAATAAATCGCCAAGTCGAGCGTGAGAACCTCATATTGGTGACAATGCACCCCGCAACGATGGACCGGGCCCCGGTAGGGAAACGCATCAACTCGCTACTCAAGGCCTTGGACAAGTTCCCCGAGTACAAGGTGATGATCACCTACCCCAACAACGACCCACGTGGCCGCATAATCATAGAGCGCATCCACCACTGGGCCAACTACCACGACAACGGGCTGGTGGTAAAATCGTTAGGCCACCAACGCTATTTTGAAATGTTACAACGGGCTAAGCTGGTGGTGGGTAACTCGTCAAGCGGCATCGTGGAGGTACCGTCGTTCGGTATTCCCACGGTGGATATTGGCATACGCCAGCAAGGCCGCACGGCCGCCGAATCGGTGATTCATTGCGGCAACACGGCTAAGGAGATTACCCAAGCCATAGAAAAAGGCCTATCGAAGGAGTTCCAGGCCATAGCGGCCAACGTGACGAACCCTTACGAGCGCCCCGATACCCTGGAGCGTATGGTTGAGGCCGTGGCCACTTACCCCCTGGAGCCGTTACGACACAAAACATTTGTGGATTATGAAAAGAGATAACATCTTGGTGGTGATCCCTGCCCGCGGAGGGAGCAAAGGGATTCCCCACAAAAATATCAAGCCGTTCCTGGGGCGCCCCCTACTCCACTATGCGATCGAGATAGCAAGGGAGGTGGCCGAGGATAGCCATGTGATCGTGTCGACCGACGACAAAGAGATAGCCCAGGTGGCTCGACAGACGGGGCTGCCCGTACCATATATGCGCCCCGCCGCGCTTGCCACCGACCATGCCTCATCGCGCGACGCCATTCTCGACGTGATGGATTGGGCCGACAGCCAAGGCCTGAAATACGACCGAGTGTTGCTGCTCCAGCCCACATCCCCCTTGCGCACCGTTGTGGACGTGGAACGCACGCTCGCCACCTACTCCCCCGACATCGACATGGCAGTAACTGTAAAGGAAGCCTCGTGCAACCCCTATTACAACTGCTACGAAACATCGGCTGATAACGGCTATCTGCACATATCAAAAGGCGACGGGCGCCTCACGCGTCGTCAGGACGCGCCACATGCCTGGGAGATTAACGGCGCCGTCTACGTAATCAATCCCAAATCTCTACGGGAGATGGAAATCGGCCAATTCCAGCGACGGGTACCTGTAGAGATGGACGCGGCTCGCAGCGTCGATCTCGACTCACCCCTCGACTGGGAGATTGCCGAGGCAATCGGTCGCCACTTGAAATAAACTTACCATCCACTTCCGACGTTTCAACTATAATAATGGATAAACATATAATCAACGAATCCGCTACCCTGATCGACGCGCTTGACCGGCTCAACCAATTGTCGGGACAAGTGATGACACTCTTTGCCGTTGACGAGCAAGGGAAGATGACGGGTACGCTCACCGATGGCGACGTGCGCCGAGCCCTCCTTGCAGGCTTGTCGCTCCAGTCGCGGGTTAGCGAGGCGATGCACCGTTCGTTCTTGGCTTTGGATCACTCATCGCCCTCTTCCGAGACGATGAAGGAGGCCCAACGACGCGGCGTAAGGCTGCTTCCCCGATTGGATCAAGACAAAAAGATTGTGGGATTGGTGGATCTTAACCACACCCGCGCTTTGTTGCCGTTGACAGCCATTCTGATGGCCGGGGGCAAGGGGGAACGCCTGCGGCCGATGACCCTCACGCGGCCAAAG
The DNA here is from genome assembly GCA_020859755.1 of Bacteroidales bacterium. Taxonomy (GTDB): domain Bacteria; phylum Bacteroidota; class Bacteroidia; order Bacteroidales; family Muribaculaceae; genus JAJPXC01. Next base: position 21,431 of record JAJBVP010000169.1, read on the forward strand.
CCGTTGCTGGAGATTGACGGCAAGGCAATCATTGATTATAATGTGGAGTTGCTGGCGGCTGTTGGGATTACCAATATTACCGTCACCACCCGCTATCTGGCCCAGCAGATCAAGGAGCATTTCTCTCGCCCCGTGGCTGGCGTGGAGGTGAAATGCGTTGAGGAACCCCAGCCGCTTGGCACCATTGGAGCCGCCCAACTTGTCGACGAGCGTCCAGCCGATGGGGCCACGTTGATTATGAATTCCGACCTGTTGACCACCATCCATCTCGAAGAGATGTGGGAACGTCACCTCGACACCCGAGCAGCTATCACGATAGCCGCGATACCCTATGTGGTGTCGGTGCCCTACGCTATCTTGGGCGTGGACCAGGACGGCGCCGTTGCCTCGATTGAGGAGAAACCCACCTACTCCCACTACGCCAACGCCGGCATCTACATTATCAACAACGACATCCTGGAGCGTATCCCCTGGGGCCAACGCTACGACGCCACCGACCTTGTGGAGCAAGCCATAGCCGACGGCGAAAGGGTGACTTATTACCCAATCAGCGGCACGTGGATCGACATCGGCTCGCCTACCGATTTCCGCCAGGCCCAGGAGCTGATGAAGCATCACCGCGACCTTCCACTCTCCTCCCGAAGTACCTAATTCCCCTCTTTATTTCTTTCCTCCTTTCCTCCTTTATTGGTTTAATGATTTAAAGATTAAACCTGTTGGTTGAATTAATTTAGTAAAATATTTATAATGAAAAAGTTGCACA
>JAJBVP010000270.1 GCA_020859755.1 Bacteroidales bacterium
ACGTAATATAAAGTAGATGGAAGAAAAGGGGAGGGTTGTTTCAAAAAACGTTCGTCTTTTGGAACACCTTTTTTCGACCTTTTCTAAAAATCATGTTCTTATAGAAAAAACACATATATAAAGATTCTATTTCATGTATATAATACTCTTATAATCAGTATACTAAAATAGATAAAGAAAGAAAAACTCAATTTATTTATAAAAATATTTTGTTGTTATAAAAATGTGCCTTACCTTTGTGTTTATAAACGAACGTTTTTTGAAACAATTTCATTCGTTTTACCACTAAAAATAGTTTCGGAAATTCTTACGGTTTGAATGGGAAAAGATGTCTCGTCCAAACCGCGTAGCGCACCCGAAAGTAACCTCTCGACTTTTAACATCCACTAATAAATGTCTGAACAACAGGAGTATTGGTTTGCCGCTCGGACAAAGAAGGATCAGGAGTTTTCTGTTCGCAATGCTTTAGAAAAGCTTGGAATAGAATACTTTCTTCCAACACAATTTGTCATCCGTCAACTGAAATATCGTCGTCGTAGGGTAGAAGTTCCTGTTATCAAGAATCTTATTTTTGTCCGGACCACGAAAGACCGTGCCTGGTCTATCACGAAGGATGATCATGTTCCTCTTTATTATATGAAGGATCTCTATACCCATACTTTGTTGATCGTTCCCAACAAACAGATGGAAGATTTCAAGTTTGTGATGGATTTAGCTCCGGAAAATGTAACTTTTGATGATCTTCCCCTTACCGTTGGTACAAAAGTGCAGGTCGTCAAAGGAGAGTTTTGTGGCATTGAGGGCGAATTGTCCAGCCTTGCCAACCGTACTTACGTAGTGATTCGTATCCACGGAGTTCTTTCTGCCAGTGTCAAAGTACCTAAAAGTTACCTTCGTATTCTTTCAGCGTAATTCGTAATTTCAAAATTATATGAATCAAGTCCAAAATCTGCAACACATTGCCCGTGAGTTGCTTTATTTGGGTATGGATGGTTCTCCCATCTATACCGATCATTTCCGTCAACTGAACACCGAAGTTTTTCGCTTGTCCGAAGCCCTTTTCTCTATGAAAGGTGCCACATCCGAGGAAGAAGCAGCGATTTGTCTGTCCCTGTTAATGGGCTATAATGCTACCATTTACAATGATGGCGACAAAGAATCTAAGATACAAAGCATTTTAGATCGCTCTTTTGCCGTATTGGACCATCTTCCCGCTTCTCTATTGAAATGCCAATTGCTAACTTATTGCTATGGCGAGGTATTCGAGGAGGATTTAGCACAAGAAGCACATCAAATAATGGATAGCTGGAAAAATAGGGCACTTTCAGAAGAAGAATTGGAAGTGATGGAGACATTGCAGACAATGGAAGATAATCGGTATCCGTGTAGCGAGATAGAATCTATTTAACTATTTTAAATATGATTCAAATGTATTTATCTTAAATATGTGGCTGTTCTTCTTTATATCCTTTTACATTCTTTTTATAGCTTTCTTATTACATATACTGCCGAGTGGTGGAGGTAGAGTAATTCTAGCTGATAAATCATCTATATACTGGATTAAAAAGAAAACAGTATTTTTGTTTTTTTGTTTGACATTTTTATGTTTATTATCAGCTTTAAGATCGGTTAATGTAGGTAATGATACACATAACTATTTAGACATATATAAAAACATACATAGTTTCGATGGAGAAAGTTACGAGGGGCATTTCGAAATAGGATATATGCTACTTAACTTGTTGCTTAGATCTATTTCAGAAGAGCCTCAAACTATACTTATTGCCACTAGTATCATTATATTTGTGGGCTATGGACGCTTTATTTTTAAGTATAGTAAAATTGTTTGGTTGAGTGTTTTTCTCTTTTTTACTAATGGATTTTTTACCTTTGCATTGAGTGGAATTAGACAAAGTATCGCTATTATTATTTTATTGGTATCTTATGATTATTTAAGGGTAAATAAACTTGTCAAATTTTTGGCTATTGTAGTATTAGCATCACTTTTTCATTCTTCAGCAATTTTGTTTTTATTTGCGTATCCTATTTGTAATTTGAAATGGAACTCTTCGTCTTTGTTCCTGATAATATTCATTGGAGGGCTTTTTTATGCTGGATTTGATATATTATTATCGTATGTTTTTGAAATATTTACTACTTATCAATATTATGATGGAAGCATGTATTTTGGAGATACCCGATTAGCTAGCATAATGAATTTATCAATAGGGTGTTGTATACTATTATGTTGCCATGCATTGATTTTTTTTACGAAGAATCGAAAGTACTATATTACAGATAAAAATACAATATGTGTTGATGATGAAAAAATGCTTTTTTTAGTATTAATTGCTGTAATAATTCTTTTTATCTCTCTAAAACTTAATTTGTTTGATCGAGTTGCATTATATTTTAATGTCTTTTCTATTGTTGTATTGCCTAATTGCGTAAGAAAAATAAAAAAAACGGGTGTAAGATTATTCTTTTGCCTAGTAATAGTTATACTCTTTTTTACTTATGCATTGACTATACAATTATTGCGTCCTGAGTGGAATAAAATTTATCCGTATACTTTATATTTTAATTTATGAGAAAGATTGTTTTATTTGATACTTCTATTGCCACTTTAAATATAGGTGATGAAATAATAATGTCATCTATACGGAAAGTACTAAAAGATTTTTTGATTAACAGTTATTGTATAAATTTTCCATCGCATACTCCTCCTTTTACGTTATTACAACGTATTTATCGTCGAAAAACTATGTTGTTTTACGATAATATCGATTATAAGTTTGTTTGTGGTACAAATTTACTTTATACTAGTATGTTCAGACCTTTGCCTAATTGGAATATAAATATTTTTAATTTTAGAATTGCAAAGAATTCGATTTTGTTAGGAGTTGGTATGGGGAAAAATAGTAACTCTATAGATTTATATACAAAGTATTTATATAAAAAAGTTCTTTCTAAAACATTTGTACATAGTGTGCGGGATGAAAAGACTAGGAAAATGTTAAATGACTTAGGCTTTAAAGCTTTAAATACAGGATGTCCGACGCTTTGGTTATTAACGGACTCTCACTGTAAAAAGATACCTCATAATAAATCTCAATCTGTTGTTTTTACCTTAACTCACTACGCATATGCTAAAGATATGATACTTGATAAAGAGATGATTGCTATTCTTCGTCGTAATTATGATACAATTTATTTTTGGCCACAATGTGTTGATGATTTAGCCTATTTAAATGAATTGAATGAAAGTGAGGGTATTATAGTACTGCCCTCCAATTTGGAAAGCTATGAAAGAATTTTGCAAACAGCAGATATCGATTATGTTGGCAATCGATTACATGGCGGTATATATGCGTTACAGAATAAGAAAAGGGCTATAATAATTTCAGTTGATTATCGTGCAGAAGAGATGCATAAAACATTTAATATACCATGTATTTCTCGGTGTCAAATGGCGGAGTGTTTAGAGAGTAAAATTCAGTCATCTTTCGAAACACAAATCACAGGATTGGATTTTGAAAAAATTAATAACTGGTTAGGGCAGTTTATATAATTATGAGTGGTTTCAAACAGCTTTACTCAGATACTTTAATATTCGCTATAGGGAGTTTTGCAACTAAGTTGCTAATGTTGGCATTAATGCCTCTTTATACATTTGCACTTACAAAAGAGGAATTTGGCCTTTCTGATTTGTTGAATAATTCTTTAGAGTTGCTTATGCCTATATTAACCTTATGTATTTCAGATGCTGTTTTTAGATTTTCAATTGATAAAGATACAGATTTGGTTAGTGTATTTTCTAATGGCCTTTTCTTTTTATTATTAACTTCTTCCGTTTTCTTGTTTATATTACTATTTATAAATTATTTCTTTGATTTTTCTTATTGGATTTATTTCTTTTTCTTATATATAACTGGTGCTTTTAAGCAACTATTTGCTCAATTTACCAGAGGGATTGGCTATACTAAATTATTTGCAGTGAGTGGCATTGTAGGAGCAATAGCATTGTTGGGAAGTAATCTGATTACACTTTTATGGTTTAAAATGGGAGTAGCTGGGTTTCTACTTAGTTATATTATTTCTAATATTATTTCTGTTGTTTTTTTGTTTTTTTTTGTTCGTTTAAACTCTTTTGTTTTTTTTAGATCTTTCAAGTTAAGGCCATTAAAAGAAATGCTAACCTACTCTTTTCCTTTGATACCCAATATGCTATCTTGGTGGTTTACTAATGTCTCAAGTCGCTATATTGTGATGTTATATTGTGGGATGGGAGTAGCTGGTAGCTTTTCGGCAGCAAGTAGGTTACCTGCTATGGTAAATATACTGTCATCTGTTTTTCAGCAGGCATGGCAATTATCTTCGGTTCGGGAATATAATAAAGACAGTTCAGAGGCATTTTATACAAAAGTTTTTGAATATTATTCTGCATTTATACTAATAATAAGTTCATTAGTGATATTATTTATGCCATTATTAGCCAAGTTTTTTTTAGTTGGTGATTTTTATGATGGTTGGGTGTATGTGCCTTTGTTAATGCTTTCTGGGGTACTTGGTTGTTATTCCGTTTTTTTTGGAACTTTTTATCTTGTTATAAAAAAGAATAAGATGATTATGCTATCTACACTAGTTGGTGCAGTAATAAATGTTCTTGTTTGTACTATTGGTATTCCCTTGATAGGAGTTTATGGAGCGTTAATTGCTAATGTTTTAAGTTATTTGATTATTGTAGTTATTAGATTTATAGATACAAGACGGATTGTGCGTTTAAATATAAATTTTTATAGACTTTTGGGAGGATTTATATTAATTTTATTACAAGCGGTATTATTTACTTTAAATTTAAAAGTAACTATTGGAATAGGTTGTTTATTATCTATAACTATTATAATCATAAATGCTTCTTTACTTTTTTCTCTTTTTAAATTTTATTGATTTTGGGTCGTAAAAAATAAGTGTTATGAAAAAAATTATATTTATATTATGTTATATACGGACTTTCAATAAACGATAT
>JAJBVP010000267.1 GCA_020859755.1 Bacteroidales bacterium
GAGGGAGGGGGGAAGGGGGATGGTTATTTTTGGATAAGGATGCGATTTTATGTTAAAATTGGCGGCGCGTAAACACTATTTAAACACTTTTAGGGCAAATCGGGCTATCTATCGGGCTTTTGGCTTGTTATAAGTATAAATCAAGGATAGAAACAAGCTTTATTAATTACATCCCTCGTCCTTTATATCAGGTAGTGATACTAGATATTGAGGCTCTCATAAATAAATAGTTGAAACGCGAAGCGAGCGGCGCGTCCCAAAAGGGGCGAGCCGCTCGTGGAGTAATGTGGGGGAATCCCCAAATGGTAAATGGTTAAGGGAGGTCGATGCGGAAGGTGGTGCCTCGGCCTGGCTCGGAGGAGGCCACGTAGATGCGCCCTCGGTGGTATTGCTCGATGATGCGTTTGGCGAGGGTGAGGCCCAGGCCCCAGCCGCGTTTCTTGGTGGTGTAACCGGGGTTAAAGATGGTTTTCTGTTTCTTTCGGGGGATTCCGCGGCCGGTGTCGGCAACCTCCACGTAAGGGTTGCCCGCTGAGTCCGCCGAGGTGGTAACGGTAATGGATCCGGAGCCATCCATCGCGTCGACGGCGTTCTTGATCAGATTCTCCATCACCCATTCGAACAGCGGGGCCGAAACCCTCACGGGCAAAGCCTCGGGGTAGAGCTGGATGGACAGGTTGATGCGTGAGGAGATGCGCGTGCGCATATACGAGGCCGCGCGCTCCACCACTTCGTTAAGGTCGGCCGCCTCCATCTGTGGCTGGGAGCCGATTTTGCTGAATCGGGAGGCGATGGTGTTAAGGCGGTTGACGTCCTTAGAGATTTCGGCGACGGTCTCCTGGTCGACGCCCAGGCTTTCCAGCAGTTCCACCCAGGCCATAAGCGACGAGATGGGTGTGCCAAGCTGGTGGGCGGTTTCCTTGGAGAGTCCTACCCACACTTTGTTCTGCTCGGCGGTCTTGGTGGAGGTGACTGCGAAGTAAACCACAGCGATAAATGCCAGCATCACGAGGAGCTGGATGTAGGGATAGAGGCTGAGGCGTTTCAGCAGAGTCGAGTCCTCGTAGTAGAGGCGTTGCAGGTTGTCGGGGCCGATGTTGATCTCGATGACGTTGTTGGTGCCCTTGAGTTGCTCCAATTTCTTTTCGAGGAAGGCCTCGTTGACTGGGGATGTGTAGTAGGGGGCGAGGGAGTCCTGCGGCTCGGGGAGGTCGAAGTTGCGGTGTAGGAGGATTGTGCCGTCGTCGTCGGTGAGGAGAACTGGAATCGTGTGGTTGCGCTCAATGATGGAGAGGAGGAACTCGACGTTGCCGCCGCCGAATCCGTCGACGTCGTCCATCGAGGAGGCGTTTACGATCTCTTTTGTGGCGTCGGCCCAAATCTGCATGCGCTCGCGTTCCTGGGCTGCGAGGTCCTTGACAAGGTTGTTGCTGAAGTAGAGAAAGACAGCCACCATGAGGGCCGAGATCACGAGGAATCCCAGCTTGCCGTAGCTTCGGATGGCGTAAATGTCTCTCATCGCGGGTTATACGTTAACGTCGGTGGAGTAATAGTCGTGGAGGATGAATTCGGCCACCGAGTCGTGGTCGTTGCCGGGGATGATGACGTGGGCGGCTCGTTTGGCGTCGAGGATGGCATTTTCGGGAGCGACGGCGACAGTGGCGATGTCCATCATTGGCACGTCGTTGGAGGAGTCGCCGAAAACGACGATGCGCTTCAAGCCCTCGCGTCGTGCGAGTTTTTTGACGGCGTTGGCCTTGGACACCTGTGCGGCGAAGACCTCGATTATAGCGACGTCGGGGTGGAATATGTCGAGGTAGTAGTAGACCGAGCAGTCGACTCGTTGTCGGATGGCGTCGGCCAGGGGATATACTTTGTCGGCCTTTCCCATGGCGAAGTAGAGCACGGTTGAGGGGATGAAACGTGCTGTGTCCATCTCGGGTAGGTCGAGGTGGAATTTTTTCAGGGGGAGGTTGAGGCGCTCGTTCATGAACTCACGAGAGGCGTTGTTCATCTCGCCGTTGTGGAAGACGTGTAGCACACCGTCGTCGCGCAGGGTGTAGACGAAAGGGGCGACGTTGGCGCGGCGGAACTCGTCGAGGACGGCTTCTGCCAGGTCGTTGTCGATAAAGTGGGGGTAGAGGTATCGGCGCCGCTCGCGGTCCCACATTGCGGCCCCGGTAAGCACAATCACAGGCAGGCGGGTGTAGGTGCCCTCGAGGAGGGTTTCCACGGTTGCCGGAGTGCGCGCGGTGGCTACGGTAATGTTGGCGCCTTCCTCCACCAGTCGGCTAATCAATTCGGCCGAACGGGGGCTGATAAGGCTGTCGGGCCCGAGCAGCGTGCCGTCCAAATCGGTCACATATAGCGTATCTATCTGCATTTCGGGCACAAAGGTAAGAAAAAAAATTGATAGTGGTTAGTGGTAAGAGATGAATGGCCTCGCCTGACGAGCGTCGGGCGAGGCCATTATACTTAATAACTAATATTTGTTACTTGACGAGAACTTTTTGGGCTTTCTGGCCGGATACCATGATGTAGATGCGGCCGGCTTGGGGATTGTTGACGCGGAGGCCCTGCAGGTTGTAGAGCACTGCGTCGGCCAGCTCGTCGGCGTCAATGGAGATCACGCCCGACTGGGTGGAGGCAACCTTCTCCATCGACACGGGAGCGTAGGTGGCGTTGCCCTCCTGGGTAGCAACCACGGTGACGGTTCCAGCCTCGTTGAACACGAGCGCGGTGCCGCGGGAGGTCTTCTGGATCTTGGCCACGTCGGTGTCCTCCTTGATGGAGTAAGTGATGGTGAGGTTGGAGGAGGCCTTGGCGGTCAATGCGTAGCTCTTGCCGATCTCGCAGTTGGAGAGGTCCTGATCCCAGGTGATTGACTGGTCCTTGAGCACCTTGAAGGAGAGGGTGCGAGAGGTGGCTGGCATGTAGGTGTCGTTGCCGTCCTGCGATAGGGTGATTTCGACGTTGCCGGCGGCTGTGAATGTAAGGACATTGCCATCGAGGGTGGCGTACTCATCACCCGAGGAGATGCCGATTGTGACGGGCAGGCCGGAGGTGGAGGTGGCGTCGATGGTGAGGACGGTGCCGATGGGGTAGTTGCCGGGGAGCTCGGAGTCGAAGAGGATCTTCTGGTAGTGCATAGCGTTGGGGTCGGAGCAGGGCTTGATGTCGGCGGCTTCGATGCGAGCGGCAGTTACCACCTCACCGGTAGCGTAGTCGATAAGCATGCCGATGACCTCGATGTTGTCGGGGTTAACTTCAACATATTCGTCGTAGTAGTTGATGAGGTCGAGCACATCAAGCGATTCGGAGTAGGAATAGGGGGTGCCGGAGGTTATAGCCGAGGGCACGGAGCCTTGGGTGCCCCAGAAAGCGCTGATGTTGCGACCTACCTCGTCGAACAGCCAGGAAACGGAAGAGCCAGCGGTGGACCAATCGCCGTAGCCGGATGTGCCGTTATAGTAGTTGGATTGATTGTAGGGGCCTACTTGATTTTCGATTACCACGTAAGCCCAACGGTAGTCGCTGGAAGCGTGGTCGAGGTCGAATACGGCGCTGGTGGAAACCTTCACGCCCGACTTCTCCTGGGTGGTCCATTCGGCGTCGATTGTCAAGTCGGCGGCAGCGTAGGCGTCCTTGAAGTAGGTGGTGTAGGAGTCGAGCAGATAGTAGGCGCTGGGGTAGGTGGCGTAGGAGTTGTTACGGTTGGTAAGGCAAGAGGGATAACCGGAAACATAGTAATCCATTGTCTGATAGGAGGGGCTAACCATCGGGTCGTAACCCAGGCCGGTGCCGTGCACTCCGATGCCGATGAACTGGTCGCCGTAATGCTCTTTCATGTACTCGAGGCCGATGATACCGACGGGGCAGTAGCCGCAACCGATAGAGGTGACTTCCTCAACCACCATCATGCGGGGATTGTTGCTGATGGTGCCCACCACGTCAACCTGGGCTGAGGAGTCGTCGACGGTGTTGCCGTTAACCTTGTTCAAGGTGACCTTGATGGGGTACTCGCCGTAACCGGGGACGGTAAGGCCGGAGAGGGTGAAGAAGGTGGTCTCGGTGAACTTCAGGGGAGCAGCCGATGGGGTGTTGAATACGTAGGTCTGGGTGGCTCCGTCGCCGATGGTGTAGTCAACCGAAACGCTGGTGACGTCGGTGGTGCCCATGTTGGCGATTGTGACGGTGGCGTCGAAGGCGGTGTTGGGCTTCACGCGGTCGCGGTCAACGGTGACGGCCGAGATGTAGGTGTTCACCTCGGGGAAGTCGCCGGTGATGTGGGCCTGGATGCACACGTTGCCGTAGGAGCTGGTGTAGCTGTCGAAATATCCGAAGCAACCGGCGAAGTTGCTACCCAAGCCGAGCCAAGCGCCAAGGTTGTCGCTGTTGGTCATGCCGTCGAACACGATGGGATACTCACCCGAAACGCCCTGATAGCCAAAGCCGATGTAGATGGGGCTTGTGCCGTCGATTGTGACGGGGTTGCTGAGGGTGTACTCTTGCCAGTTGGTGGAGTTGAGGGCGAGCGAGATAGTCTGGGTGTTGGTGGGCACGGATGTGAGGGAGTTGCCCACGAAGAGGGTGGCGCTGCTCACGGCCGCAGTTTTGAATACCAAGCGGAAGCCGTCGATCTTGCATCCGGCGAATCCGGCGGCGGTAGAAGCGGGGATCTCCATGGCTGCGGTGCAGTAATAGGAGCCGGCGCCCACGAGGGTGTAGGGGTCGCTGCAGTAGCCGAACCACATAGAGCTTTCGGCTTTGGGCTGCACGGCCTTTACTTGGGCCTTGGGAGCGGTGATTTTGCCACCTTCCTGCCACAAAGCGCGGGGATTGATGTTGCCTTGCGCTGAGGTCATGAGCGCAACGGCCATCGATGCCAATAGTAAACTTTTTTTCATAATCTCTATATTAAATTATTAGATTAATTTCATGGAAATTCCTTTTTACCTTTTAAAGGAGAAAAGGATTAAAGGAGGAAAGAGGGGGCTATTGGGCGGAGGCGCCAGTCACTTGGGCTCGTGTGGCTTGGAGGACGCCGTCGGCATCGGTGTAGCAGAAGGCCACAACGCGCAAGTTGTCGACCACCCAGGTCTTTTCCCAGTCGGAGGTGATGGTGAACGAGGCCGTGGATGATGTGTACACGTTGTCCTCGAGCTTCACCTCTTGACCCCAATCGCCGTTGATGGCGGCGCGGAGCACGTTGTTGTGGACGTAGGTATTGTCCCATCCAGGGTTGTCGTCAACGCCCTTCTGGGGAGCCACGACGCCATCCTCGATAATCCATAGCTGGAGCTTGCAAGAGAGGTCCTGAGAGGCCATCATGGTGGTGTTGACGTCGATCACCACGTTGCCGTGGGTGTCGGTCGTCCAAGTGGCGTCGGCGCTAATCTGCACTACAGCTTCTTTGGCCATAGCGTTGCGACAGGGGTCGATCCACTCGCTGCTGGTGCCCGAGTAGATCGACGAAGAGTTGTAGTCGACCACAATGGAGGGATAGCCGTGAGGGGCGATGCCGAAATAGGTGTCGTAGGTTTCGCCCAGGGGTGTGGCCAGGCCTACGCGGCGAGTTGAGGTGTAGGATAGGCTCTGCACTCCGGCATGGATCGACACCGGGATAAACGCGTCGTCGTATTGCTCCTGCATCGACTCGATGGAGATGTGGGCCTTGGGGCAGTTGGTGCACTCTTGGCCAGTGAAATCGAGCACAAGCACGGCTTTCTGCACCTCGATGGTGGGCATCTCGATGTAGCGGTCGCCCTCGTCCACCTCGTCGCAGCTCCAGCAGAGCGTCGCCAAAGCCATCAGGGGTATATATCTTGAAATCTTCATTGATTTATTGCCGTTAAATCTTTAATCCTTTAGATCTTAAATTCTTAAACCTTTAAATCTTTAAATCTTTAAGCTATCAACTTTAAACCTTAAACCTTAAACTTTAAAACCCTCTTAGAAATTATAGTTGTAGTTGATGGTAAAGCCCTTGGTCTCCGGCACGTAGCGGCACACGCCACCCGAGCAGTTGTAGCCGGCACGGGTGCGGCCGTAGCCCACCATGATGCGGTTGCTGCGGAAATTGGCTGTCAGGGCGAAGTTGTAGAAATGGCCCTCGCCACCGCCGCAGTTCCATTGGTCGCTGACGGAGATCATCCAGTGGGGGAGGATCGACAACTCCGCCAGACCGTAAAGCCAGTCGCCGTGATCCTGCTTAGTCTGGAGGTACTGCACTTCGTTGCGGAGGGTGAATTTTTTGTTGATCTTCACCTTGGAGTCGGCTATGAAGATGTTGCTTTTGATCGAGCGCTCGCCGTGGCCTTCCACGACCTGCTGGTTGTACATTTGGTTCATGTACATGGCGGTGAGGTTCCAGTTGCTCACGATGCGCTTTTCCATCTGCAGGTTGATGTCGTGGTAGTATCCGGCGCCCATTCCGAAAAACTTTGTGTCGGTACCGTCAGTGCCGTAATACGTGCCGTGGAATTTCTCAGGCTCGGTGCCCGTTAGGCCACGGATCCATGAGCCGTTCAATCGGAACGTAGTGCCATATTTGCCGCCCATTGCGGTGCCTTTTTTGAACTTGTAGGCGACGGCGCCCTGGAATGCCCACTCGCCCGGGGCGGCTTGCGTGGCGTAGGGGTACATGGCCGCGAGAGCGTAGGTGTGCTGGTAGGCGAACGGGGGCATGTTGTTGATGTAAGCGGCGATACCCGTCATGGTGCGGCGCGAGCGGAACGCGAAGTTCTCGGAGCGCTTGGCCTGGGCGAACAGACTCAAGCCCGACTTGGAGTAAGACGTCGACAGCATCACAGCCGAACCTTTGCCGTAGGTGTAATCGTTGTCGAGAGAGGGATCCTGGCCCTTCCAGGCGTACTCGGCCAAGACGTCAAATCCGTTCTGCAGGTAGTGGATGCGGGCGTCCCAAGCGGGCACATGATGAGGCAGGTCGAGGCGATAGTTGGTGCCGGGCACAACGACGTTCTCGTCCTTCTCGTATTTGTCGACGAATGAGGCGCCGAGTGTAAGGTTGGCTCCATGATTCTCCATGTTTTTGATAAAATGCTGGAGGTCGATCTCGTAGTTGAGGCCCCAGTCGATGTCCTTTTTCTCCCAGTCCCAGTAGACGCGTTGCACGCCACCCAGGGCGGTCATGCGCATGCCGGCAACAGAGTTGACAGTCACGCGGGCGCCTCGCATGGGGTTGTCCACGCCCAGGGAGCGCTCCTCGTAGGTGCGCAGGATGAAACCTGAGCCGAATTGCTCGTAGAAGTCGCCAACGGTCAACTCCACGCCCCCGTACTTGCCTTTTACCCAGAAGTTGGGCACGCCCCAGCCCTTGAAATCGGGCTCAAAGCCGGGCAGAGGGTGCTCCAAGTACTCGAAGCGCACGCCAGCGTCGACGAATTTGGAGTAGAGCGACGCGTCGGTGTAGAAGTTGAGCATCACATCGTCGTTGTACTTGTATCCACCGTAGGTGACGTCCTCGGTGGGGATGAGGATGTCGGCCTGCACCGAGCCGTGGACAGTGACCTTGTTGGGCGTGCCGTCGTCGATGGTCTGCGCCGCCGCTCCCAAAGCCGCGGCCCCCGCCATCCATAATGCAATGAATATCTTATCTTTCATCTTTCTGATCTTTAACCACTAACCACTACCCGTTAACCACTACTTGCTCAGCTCTCTTACCTTGGCGATGAGCTCCTCCTCGCCGCCATCGGTGTAGCCGTTGTGCTGGTATACGATGTTACCTTGGCCGTCGAGCACCATTACGAAGGGGATCATTTGGATGCCCAGGGCGCGCTTCATCTCGCCGTTGGGGTCGAGGAGCACTTGGTATTCCCAACCTTCGCCCTCGGCCAAGGGGCGCACCTTGGAGGAGTTTTGGCCCTCGTCGATCGACACGGCGATCAGGCGCACGCCGGTTTCCTCCTGCCACTCCTCGTAGACGTCGTTGATGGCTTTGAGCTCACGCAGGCAGGGCTTGCACCATGTGGCGAAGAAGCTCACGATCATGGGCTTGCCGTCGTTGCTGAGGGTGGATGTGTCGACCGTCTGGCCGTTGATGTCGCGCAGTTTCACTGAGGGGAGTTGGGCTTGGGATACAAAGGCGATGGCCATGGCCACGATAGCGAAAATCAGTTTTTTCATTGGTGATGGGTTTTATTTCTTTTGACTTCCGTTAGGGGAAGAAGTTTATACGTTTATGCATTTAGTTGACAAAGATAAGCAAATTTATTGACTTTCGGGACACATTCGTGGAATTTTCCAAAATAATTCGGCAAAAATAATTAATTTTGTGGCGTATTAGAAACCAAATAAACATTCACATATGAAGAAAATTTTACTTGCTACGGCCCTTGTGGGCGCCATGTTCACCACCAATGCCGGCAACCTGCTCGTGCAATACGCCACTGAGTGGAACGGTACCTCCACCGAGTACACCACCATCAACGACGGCGACTTGATCAACATCTGGGGCCCCGAGGACGTTGACGAGGGCTATATCTACGAGCTTCCTTGCTACATCCGCATCGCCAACGAGGGAAACACTAACCTGAGTGTCACCGCTACCTTGGAAGAGGTGGCCGATGAGACCGTACTGAATGTTCCCAAGGGCATCTGGTTCTGCTTGCTGGGCAATTGCCTTGCTGGTTGGACCAACACCGCTACTTTGGCGGCTGGTGAGTCGTATTCGGGCTATGCCGAGCACGTCGCCTATGTGTTTGAGAACCCCGATGAGTCGCTGGTCGAGATCAACTCGGAGGAGTACACCAAGGGTCCTTGGGTAGGGAAGTTCACCGTGCGCGGCGGTTTGGAGACCGTCACCTGCAAGCTCTATTTCTCGGTCAACAAGATTGAGGACCTGGGCGGCATCAAGGGCGTAACGGCTGATAGCAACGACGCTCCCGCCGTGTATTACGACTTGCAGGGGCGCCGCGTGGAGAATCCCGCATCGGGCCTGTTTATCAAGGTGCAAGGGGGCACTGCCACTAAGATCAAGTTTTAGGTGTTAGTGATTAAGTATAATAGCCCCGCCTGGCGATTGCCTGGCGGGGCTGTTTCGTAGAATGGAGATGTCGTTATTTCAGGCCGAGCTTGGTTTTTACCAGGGGGGTGACGTCGATCACGTCGGTGCTCTGGTATACGCTCAGTCCGTCGGGGAAGATGAATAGGAAGCCTTGCTCCTGGCCAACGGCTTTCACGGCGTTCATCACTTTCTCCTCAACGGGGGCCATGAGCTGCTGCTGCTGACGCTGGAGGTCCTGCTGGGCGGTCTGGGCGAATTGTGTAGCCCGTTTGTTCAACTCCTGGATCTCTTGCATGCGACGCTCCTTGATAGCTTGTGGGGTGGAAGCGTCCTGGTCGAGCTGCTGGTACTCGGCGTATTTCTTGTCGAGCTCATCGGCGAGTTTCTTGTATTCGTCCTCGTAGGTCTTGGAGGCGGTTTCAAGCTGGGTCTGGATAGTGGCTTTCTCGGGCATTGCGTCGAAGACGGTCTCCACGCTTACGGTGCCGAATTTGGGAGCCTGCGCGGCCACCATCATTGGGAGCGCGATCAAGAGCGCGCTAAGTGCTTTTTTGATCATTTTACGTTATTGAGATTGTAATGGTTAATTATTCAAGATTTTGCGTGTGCAAAGATACACATTTTATTTGGAATATCCCAAATAGGCGCGGGCGCGGGCGCCCACGCTCCTTGTTTGATGCTGTTACTTGGAGTAGCCTAAACGGGTGAGGACCTCGTTGCTGACGTCGATTCGGGGCGAGGCGTAGATGATGTTGGCCGACGAGGCGCGGTCGAAGATAGCTTGGTAGCCTTTTTCCTCGGAGATTTTCTTGACGGCGTTGTAGATGTCGTCCTGAATGGGTTTCATCAGGCTCTGGCGTTTCTTGTATAGCTCGCCTTCGGGTCCGAAGTATTTGTAGCGTAGCTCGGTAGCCTCTTTCTCTTTGGCGACGATCTCTTCCTCTTTCTTTTTCTTTTGGTCGTCGGTGAGGAACACCATGTCGGCCTGGTAGTTTTTGTACATGGTCTCGGCTTCTTTGGCCTTTGTCTCCACCTCTTTTTGCCAGCGTTGGGAGAGCTGGGAGAGCTGCTCGTTGGCCATCTCGTAGGCGGGCACGTTCTTGAGGATGTACTCCATGTCGATTAGGGCAAACTTCTGGGCTCGGGCGCCGAAAGCGCATGCCGCGATGATCACCAGGAGAATCGATATTTTCTTCATAGCTAAAATGGGTTATTGTTTATGCTATTTTAGACAATTAACTTATGAAAAAGTTTAACGTTAAGTGTTAGTGATTAGTGATTAGGTATGATACTTCGGTGGATGGAGGCTTGAGGATATTTGCGGGAGATTTTACCAGCAAAAATTGCAGAGAACTTACCAGTACAAATTACTGAGAGCATTACAGCAAATAAGCCATTATACTTAATCACTAATAACTAAGACTTAATACTTGGGGTTAGAATTCTTGGCCGAGGATGAAGTGGAACTGTGAGCCACCCTTTGTGCCGAACACCTTGTCGAAGCCGTAAGCCCAGTCGATACCCATCATGCCCACCATGGGTAGGTAGATGCGCACGCCCACGCCGGCCGAGCGCTTGAGGTCGAAGGGCTGGAAGTCGCTCACTTTCGACCACGCGTTGCCGCCCTCGACGAATGCGAGGCCGTAGATGGTGGATGTGGGTTGCAGCATGAAGGGGAAGTGGAGTTCCATTCCAAATCGGGTGTAGGCGTAGCCCTCGTATCCCCAAGGGGTGAACTGGCCGTTCTCGTAGCCTCGGAGGGCGATGGTTTCGGTGGCGTAGGTGTAGGATCCCGACATACCGTCGCCGCCCACGTAGAAGGTCTCGAATGGCGATTTGAGGTACTTGTTGTAGGAGCCGAGCAGGCCGATGTCGCCGCGAGTCATGAGCACGAGGGTCCATTGGGAGTCGGCGTTGAGCAGCGGGGTGTAGGTGCGGGATTTGAATCGTAGTTTCCAGTACTCAATCCATCGGTAGAGTTCTTTTTTGGAGGCGGTGGTGTTCTCCTCGGAGAGTTTCTTCCAGTTTTTGCCGGGGTTGAACAGCGATGCGGGAGGGGTCAACTGGAGGTTCAAGGAGAATTGCGAGCCGCTACGGGTGAACAGAGGGTTGTCGATCGAGTTGCGTTGCAGGGTCAATCCAAGCACGATGGCGTTGGACGTGCCGTTGTTCATATAATATAGGTATTCCCAGTTCTTGAGGTAATACCAGTTGTAGCTGAGTTCGGCGGTGAACGTGAACCAGTCGTCGGGCCATTTCAGACGCTTGCCCAATCCGACGGTAACGCCGGCCATTTGGAGCACTTTGTTGGGGTCGTAGGCGTTCTGGTAGGCGTTGGAGTAGTAGTCGGAGTTGTAATACGAGTTGTAGTAGGAGCCGTAGTTGTAGTAGGAGTTCTGCCAGGTGGAGTTGTAGTAGGAGGAGTTGACACCGGTCTGGCGGGAGTAGTAGGCCGACACTTGCAACGAGTTGGGGCGTTTGCCGCCGAACCACGGGTCGAGGAACGACACCGAGTAGGCTTGGTAGTATCTCGCGTTGGTTTGGGCGGCGATGGAGAACGTCTGTCCCTCGCCTTGAGGAATGACGCTGCGTGAGTTGCCGGGACGGAAGAGGTTTTTGATCGAGAAGTTGGTGAACGTGAGTGCAAGCTTGCCGATGACGCCGGTTTGGCCCCAACCCATAGAGAACTCGATTTTGTCGTTGGCTTTCGACTCGAGGTTGAAGACAATGTCGACGGTGCCGTCCTCTTCGTTGGGCTCGGGGCGTATGTCCATGTTCTCGGGGTTGAAGTGGCCTGTTTGGGCGATTTCGCGGTAGGATCGCATCAGGTCGTCCTTGCTGAAGAGCTCTCCGGGGCGCACGCGCAGCTCGCGACGGATCACTTTTTCGTATAAGCGGTCGTTGCCGTTGATAATCACGTTGTTGATACGCGCCGGCTCGCCCTCCATCATGCGTAGCTCAAGCTCGATGGAGTCGCCCACGACGGTCTTCTCGATGGGCACGAGGTTGTAGAAGAGGTAGCCTCGGTTGTAATAGAGGTTGGAGACTGATTCATCGTCCTCGCGCAGGCGTTTCTCGAGCAGTTTTTGGTTGTAGACGGCTCCCGGCTCGATGCCCAGGATGTTGTCCAATTGCTCGGTGTTGAAGACGGTGTTGCCCACCCAGTCGATCGACTTGATGTAGTATTTTTTGCCTTCCTCGACGGTCAAGAAGATGTCGACGCTTTTTTCGTTGTAGGGCACGACGCTGTCGCTGAGGATTTTGGCGTCGCGGTAGCCTTTTTCGTTGTATTTCTCGATGATGCGGTTTTTGTCGTCCTTGTAGTTTTGGTCGACAAATTTCTTGGATCGCAGGAATCCGCTCCAGGAGCCGGATTCGTGGGTTTTCTTCATCGCTTTTTTGAGGGTGTTGTCGCTGAGCACCTCGTTGCCGTCGATGTAGATTTTGTGGACCTTCACCTTGGCGTGCTTGTTGACGGCGATGTCGACGATCACTTCATTGGGGTGGGTGAGGTCCTCGCGGGTGGTGATGTTGACGTCGGCGTTCTTGAATCCTTTTTCCGAGTAGTATTGCTTGATGATGGATGTGGCACGGTTGGAGATGTTCTGGGTGAACTGGTTGCCTTGACGCAGTTGCAGGCGCTCTTGGATGTCGTTGCGCTCGCCTTTTTTCATGCCGATATAGTTGATCTCGGAGATGCGTAGCTGGGTGCGGAGTGCCAGCTCGAGCCAAGCCTTGTCGCCGACGGTTTTTTCGACCTTGATTTGGGCTTGTGAGAATAGTCCTTGCCGCATTAGACGCTTTGCGGCGTCGGTGATATCTTTGCCTGGGATTGTGACGCGCTCTCCTTCTTTTAGGCCCGAGTATCCGATTACGATTTTCTCGTCGTAGTTGGGGGCACCGGTGACGCGGATACCGGCGATTTCGTATGTGCGTGGCATGCTGTTGAACAACACCGTGGGGTTGTAAATGGTGTCGGTCGACTCCTGGGCGAGGAGGTGCTCCGGCTTGGTAAGAAGCAATGTCAACAACAGCAGTAATGTGATTCTATATCGCATGATGATTGGTGGGGTTTCTCTGGGGGATTATTTGACTTGCTCGCTGGTGAGGCCGAAGCGCCGCTCGCGACGCTGGTACTCGGCCACTGCGCGACAGAAGTCGGCTTTGTCGAAATCGGGCCAATATGTGGTTGTTACGTAAATTTCAGCGTAGGCCACCTGCCACAGCAGGAAGTTGGAGATGCGCATGTCGCCCCCGGTGCGGATCAGCAAGTCGGGGTCGGGGATTGCGGCTGTGGTGAGGTGAGTGGAGATGGTGTCGACGGTGATCTCCTCGGGCTTGAGGTGTCCGGCAAGCACCTCGCGGGCAATCTCTTGGGCGGCTCGGGTGATCTCCCAGCGCGAGGAGTAGCTAAGGGCGAGCACGAGGGTAAGGCCTGTGCAATGGGAGGTGTCGTCCATGCAGCGGGTAAGGCGCTCGCGGGCCTCGTCGGTGAGTCGGTCGAGGTCGCCGATCATGGTAAGGCGCACGTTGTTCTTGATCAGGTCGGGGGTCTCGCGCTCGATGGCCACCACGATCAGGTGCATCAGGGCGTCGACCTCGGCTTGCGGGCGGTTCCAGTTCTCGGTGGAGAATGCGTATAGTGTCAGGTAGCCCACGCCGAGTTCTGAGGCTATCTCGGTGATGCGGCGCACGGTGTTTACGCCCTCGACATGGCCTGCTGAGCGCTCCATGCCTCGGCTTTTGGCCCAGCGTCCGTTGCCGTCCATGATGATGGCCACGTGGCGGGGCAGTCGCTCGGGGTCGATACCCGCTATCAGCTGGGAGAGATTATCAGTCGACATAATGGCAAGTGACACAACGTTTTCCAAACTCGTAGGACACCGACACCTGTATCGTGGAATACCAGTCGGTGTTCTTCATGAACGAACTCTTGATCATATACAGGTCGGTCAACTTGTCGCCATCGACTTTGTCGCCGAACACTTTAGTCATCGAAAATTCCAATCCCAGGTTGACGCGCTCTTTCACCTTGTATTTTACGCCGAAGGCCATGGGTAGGTTGGGGGCGACGTTGGTGCTGCCGCCGCATGAGCTGAGGGTAACGCCCACGCCCAGGGCGAGGTAGGGGGTCCAGCGTTTGAGCTTTTTGTAGGTTTCGCCGATGCCGTAGGGGAAGAAGTTGAACTCGAAGCGACCGCCGAGGTCGAAAACCGTGGCCTTGAAGTCGTATTGGGCTCCACCGGGGAGCACGTCGTCCCAGTCGGCTGTGTCGCCGCTGAGGCTCATGACGTTGAGCATGCCTCGGATGGCGAAGCGGGTGTTCATCAGGTAGCGGAACGAGAGATTGGCTGCCAGGCCCGGATGCTTGAAGATGTTGCTGTTGTTGGCGTCGCCCAGGTATCCGCTCATGCCCACGCCGGCGCCGAAGTCGAATTTGTAGGTCTCCTCGGGGGCAGTGCTTGATTGCGCCGCGGCCCTCCAGGGGGTCACGGCCATGATGGCGATCAGGGATATGAGCAGGGCTATGCGTCGCATGGGCTATTGCAGGGGCTTGAAGCTGAGACGGTTGATTACTCCGCGCCACACGGTGTTGTAGAGTGTGCCCGAGTCGTTGGTGCCACCAAAGAGGTAGATGTAGGGGCATTCCCACTCGGTGATGGGCTTGGTGGCGCGTGAGGTGATGGCGGCGGGGATTCCCTTGGGGTGGTACACTTGCCACCAGCGGGGTAGGGGAGTAGAGGCCATTTCGCTCCAGGCATCGGCGTTGGAGGCGTTGGCGTATAGGGTTTTGTCCACGACGAGGGCTTGGGATGAGGTCATCGCGGGGATATAGTCGGGGAGTTGCAGCAGGTCGTCGGCCAGTTTCCAGTGGATGCCCATGTCCTTTGAGAGGTATACGTCCTTGGAGAGGGAGCCGTCGGACAGCAGACCTCCGAAGGCGATAAGGGCCGTGTAGGTGGCAGTGGTCCAGTTGGTGGAGTCGGTGATGCAGTAGGGATAGGCGATGAATGATCGGCCTGTTGCGGCTGGCACTCCGTCGATGCTCACCTTGGCCCACGTGGAGCCGTCGTAACCCCACATGTCGCCGGAGAGGGCGCCGTTGGCGTCGCTTCCTCCGATGAAGAACACTTGTGGAGCCGTGGCCCATTTGTTGGTGAATTCGGCGAGGGTGGAGGTGCCGTAAACGGGGCAGCCGTCGGCCACCTTGATTTCGGTCGTGGCCGGATAGGTGACGTGGTAGAATTGGCCACCTTTCTGCTCTACGCCCAGGAGGGTGGAGCCGTAAGCGCCGTAGATGTTCCACCAGGAGAGGCCGGTTGAGTTCCAGGTCTCGCCGTCGGTGGAGGTATAAAGGATGTTGTCGTCGCCAAGGATAAAGAGGGCTTCGTCGGTGGCGTTAAATGTGTCGATTTGGGGGGTGAACGACCATGCGGGGGTGATGTAGGTCCATTCGTTGTTGGCGGGGTTGTTGGTCACGGCCAGGCAGTAGCGGGAGCTTGCGTAGGTGAGGCAGGCTGTACGGTCGCCCCATGCGGCGCTTTTTTGGCGTGAGGGTACACCAAGGTTGGTGGGGAGAGAGCGACGGGCGGTCTGGTTCCAGTAGAGCGAGTCGGGCTTCATCTTGTGGACGTTGACCTCAATGTAGTAGTTGCGCTCGGTGGTTTGGTCGGTGGATACCAGATGGAGTGTTGCTGGGCCGTAAGTGAAGCAGATGGAGTCGGTGGAGTTGGTGAGGTAATTTACGACGGTGTCGGTAGTTTCCGACTGCTTGAAAGTCAATTCAGCCGCAGAGCAACCGCTCACGCCGATGTTGACCACGAGGCGGCTCACGTCGGTGCCGTAGGGTAGGGAGTCGGCGTTGAACACGCGGGCGTTGACCAGGTCGATAGAGAAGTACACTGAGTCGAGGGCCTCGAGGACGTCGTCGTCGGCGTTGAGCGAGAACGACGACACCACTACCGAGGAAGTGGTGTAGCTAAGGGTGCTGGAGGCCGAGTCGCTGTTGCAAGCGACAAAAGCCGCGGCCAAGCCGGCTGAGGCTATGAATGAGAGCAGTTTATTCATCATCAGGCACTATATTTCTTTTGCATTGTAGCGGCGGAAACACTTGTTTTCAACTTGCAAAGTTAGCAACATTTCGTAAAACGCGGCCCAAAAAGGCCCCGAAAACTCATCGATAAACATTGGCCGCTTTTGTAATCCAGCGAAAATCAACATGTTAAGTATGCCTCATCCCCTCTCTAAATAAATAAAAATATACTTTTTTGCAGATTTTTAACGCCCCACCCCCGTAGTAACGTAAACTCGCTAAAAAACTAAACCATCCGGATGGTTGGAGTTTTTGGGAGCTTGCGACCCCCTCTTTATCTTTCCTAGGATTCGTGTTTTGGGTGTTTTTTCATGGTTAAACATTTTTTTCGGTGAATAGTTGCTGCCGCGCGTCAGCCCGGGGGGCCGACGCGCGTCAGGCGGTTAGGGGAGGTCCCAGCCCTCAAGGGCTTTGATCTGCTCCTCATACCATGCATTGTAGTCGACCGAACCGCAGTCGGCCTTCACCTCTTCAAGGCGCTCGGGCGAGACTTTCTCCAGTACTATGTACTTGGGGGCGATAGCTTGGTTGGCTCCCGACCAGAAGGAGCAATCGATAATCTCCAAATGGTCCTCGTCGATCATGCCGATAGGCTTGATGCGAGTGCCGATGCCAATGAACAGGTATCCTACGGGGTCGCCATATTCGTAAGGGTCGGTTGCGTAGCAACGGAAGGGCTGGCTGTCGAGGTACATGTATTTCGTCATCTCCTTTAGGCCGAAGCAGTAATAAACGTCGCCTAAGCCCATGGCGATCCCACTCTGGTTGTCGCCGTAAGTTCCATCTTGGTAGATATCACGGAATTCAGTGCGACGCCATGCGTTACCCACCACCGCGGCCTCAAAGTCGGCTTGCGACATCTCGCGACCTTCGGCGTGCCAGTAGCCGTCGGCGCCTAGATAGAACTTAGCAGTAGGTATGTCGGGGGAGATGTTGCCGCCATCTTTCCCGGGCTCATCATCGCTGCTGCATGCGGCGCCTCCGAGAGCCAGAGCTGCTACAAGGAAGGAGTGTCCAACCCACTTGCCCATCTTCTCAAAAAGGTTAACAAATTTCATAGTTTTATTGATTAGGGATGAATATTTATGTTTTTCGTCGCAAAAATAACGAAAAATTTTTTAATTGTCTTTTGTTTTTCCAAAATCTTACTTGTAGCAACCAGAGGTGACAATGAAATTAACGTCGGAATTTCAGTGTACCTTGACGGCCACGGGAATCGGAGTATAACAGAACATATAGCCCAGGTGTGAGATCCTCGATATTAATACTCTCTTTGGTGGAGGTGAGTCGGCCAACGAGAGCTGTTGGCCCAGTTTCCATTATGGGAAGAATTTGATATTCTATGCTTGATTGTCGATCCAGGATTTCGATGGCTTCAGGAACAATTGTGATTTCGTGGCCGGTTAAAGAAGCTTTAAAGGGGGATATTGGTGAGTTAGCCGCTGACTCGGCGGGGACATGGATGGTAGCGCTACGTGTGCTCCCGTTGTCGTTGTAAGCCACGACGGTGATGTCGGAGTAATATTCGCGGTCAACTGTGACCTGAAAATGGCCTTTTCGGAAGTCGAGTAAATCGATTCTTCGGGGATTGGTTTCGCCTTCGTCCAGAATCTCGGCAATAACTGCTGTGGCTCCTTCGAGGTTTTTCATTGAAATCGTGATTGTTTTGGCATATGGGTTGGTCGAGGAATAAGTAACCTCGGAGGTGATCTGTGGCTTGATGATCTGCGGGATTTCATCGATAGCGAAATAGCTAACGGCGTAGTCGTAGTAACCCGACGGGGCGTTACGTCGAGGGGTGGCGTGAGTCACTCGGCAGCGCAGGTATCCGTCGCACGTGCGGGCGTAATCGTCCAAGTCGCCCATCTGGAAGTCGTTGACGTCGATAGTTAGCGAAGGGTAGAGGTGGTAAGCGTAGAACACGGGGTCCCATTTACCGTCTTTCTTCAACAGAGCGGCAGCCCAGCCTGTGTGGTTTGTGGAGGAGATGGAGTCGGGGAGGATGAAGAAGGTATAGGGCTTACATAGTGTTTCCACTGAGAAGTCATAAGATTGGAGTAATGTGTCTACAGGTGTAGGTCGGTTGATGATGGAGCCAAATGTGGAGGTGGTTAAACTAGAGGCCCCCGGAGGGGATATTAGACCCTTGTAAGGAACAATCTCTTCGGTTGAGCCACTTTCGCTGCTGGAGTTGTTATCTCCCGTGGTGAAATTGGGTTGCCACAACAACCCATAGAAGAATAAGCTGGAGTAATCATCGGCAATGTCTCGGAATGAGCATCCTTTGTAGAAGTAGGGAGTAAGAAGTTGTGTGATTGGTTTGTCGGCTTCAGGCAACGTATAGTTGAGTGAAATCCCATTTTGCCAAGTGGCTGGTGCGTAAAGGTTAATAGTATTGTATTTATCCCCCGTGCCCACATGCAAAATGAGACTATCGTTAGTGGCTGCGATATAGGGAGTTTGCGATACGTCAGCTGCAAATAGTTGTTCGGAAAGCAATTCCTCAAAGGCGTGTAACTTTCGGTTGGGGGCATATAACTCTTCAATCTCAGATTCTGCGGTAAAGGAAGACATAAATCCCAAACCTCGAGCTATATCCCGCAGTACAAGAGTGACAAAATCGAATTTCTCCTCCTGTACTTGATTCAAAGAGAACGACATTTCATCCAATCTAGAGCTATTGTAGGTTATGAGGATATCTGGGGTATTGAAAGCGTCTGATGGGAGAGAGTCCACAAATTGGTGACACGCCCCTATTACATATTCCTTGAAGATCACGGCCTTCATTCGAGGGTTTAATGAGAATCGGTTCCAATTCCATTCATCATTGACTACGAGTCCTTGAGTTCGCACAGTCGATAATGCCGAGGCATTGCTTCCAGTGAATTGCGAAATGCTAGCTCGGATAATAATGGGTGGGATGGAAGGTAGATTTTCTTCCCAAATTTTGCAAGCGTACTCGAAGGCTCCCTTCATCTCGTTGGACCAATCGCCCGTATAGCTAACCTTGATGACGGTTCCACCCTGAATGGAACGCACGGCTGGAATATTGGTTTGATTCAACACGAAGCCATCGAGGGCATGAGTGTAAATAAGGTTGGTGAACTCGGCATGAGCACACATAGTCGTGACCAAAGCCCAAAAAATGAGTAAACGTTTCATGGCTTGAGGAATTTTTGTGAGTGATTTTTGCCGTTAAAGGAGTAAAAAAGAATGTAGAGGCCCGCGGGGAGATTGCTTATGTCAATTGAGTTTGACTTTACAAAAACTGACTTCTCTCGGCCCAAGAGGTCAAAAATTCTGCAACATTCAAGATGATTTGGGGTGTTAAACTTGATCGTAGTGGGGGAAATCTGTGGTAACATTTCATCCTTAGGGACAAGTTGAACGCTGTTACCTTTGCCCCAATTATGGATAGCCTCCAGCACATCGGGATCGTAAATGTAATCGGTAGTGCAGATTGTGTCACTGAACTCAGAACTGCCACTGGAGTTTACCAATCCGAACCATGCGAATTGTCCCCATTCTGCTTTTTCGTGCACGAAACGGTAACGGTTCTCATCCAATCGAAAAAAAGTGCCAAATGGAGCGTCCTCTGTGCCTTCTGGTTCAAAATCAAGTCGAATCCTGAATCTTCCTTCTAATTCAAAGTCACATCCGGGAGTATAAAAGAAGACGATCTCGCAGATGTCATCCCAAAAGTCGTAGGATGTAAAATCCACTGTTAGTGTCCCATTAGGATAAATGGAAACGTTGTCGTAATCGAAAGTGTATTCGAGATTTACTGACTCGATTACCGGGCGTGAGGGAACACCCTCTGCAGCTTTTATGGCAATGGAGGCGATACCAAGCACCATTGCTAAAACAACATATCTGACCAGCTCTTTCATAAATCAATCTTTTTAGAGGTTATTTTCCCGCTTTTATATTCCGATCTTAAGACATAGACTCCTTGTGGGAGAGGTGACAAAGATAGGAAGTCGGAAGATTGCCATATCAATCTGCCTTTCAAATCATACAGAGCCTGATTAATCACGGTATAATCTTCACTTAAGTTTCCTATATGGGTTTGTACATAGGAAGGAAGTTCAAATTCATACTCCACGGTCCCATACTCATTGCTGGCGGCTATGTAAACAGTGGCCTCGTATGCGCGACTCAGATTAGTAAGGCAACAATGAGCCAAATATGATTCATACACGAAACTGTTAACAATTACCGACGAGTTGGGTTGGCCGAAACCAACCTTAAGATGATCACTGCCAACGTATTCCACCGTGAAATATACATTGTACAGTCGGTCGGACACTATTTCTTTGACAATATTGTCAACCGACTTAATCATCGGCTCTAATCGATAGGACATCCTATATGTTGCGGATACTTCTTCCCCGTCAATTATCCCGGTAAATTTTATTGTCGCATATACATCACCATTAATATTGCGGTAATATTGGGATGGATTGGAGATCGCGGGGACGGTAAAAGTCAGCGAGCCGGAAGATTGGATTACTGTGGCAGAAGTGTTCTCAGTCAGTGGTAAAGAGAGTGACCAAGATGGATTGGTGATAGTTTTCCCGGTCAGGTTTGTAAGTCCAAAAGTATGTGCCTCATATGCGGAAGCATATCCGTTGCCATCCAATCCTTCACCATAAATATAGATTTGATAATTCTCCCTGAAAGTCCAGCCAATTGCTTGAAGCAATTCCTTTGTCACATCATCCACCTGAAGATTTTGGCTGCCGTCTATCTTCTCGTAATGCATCAAGGACGCTGGGTTATCAAGATAGATCAAAGATACATATGGGATAAAAGGATCACTTTGGTAAAGGTGATGATCAGCATCTTGAGTTTTGGCATAAATATTCGCACTATTCAAGGCAAAATCTTCCAGCGCCGTATTTTGTCTCTTCCCTATATTTGGAATGGATGTCAATCTGGTTCCTTGTTCATTGAAGATCAGAGAATCAAAGATAGTATAACCATCAGAAAAGCCAAATGTGATTATATCGCCACTGGAAATCTGTTTTAAAGACAGAGACGACCCAAACCCTAACGAAATTGGGATGGCTCGCATGATTGAATAAGGGAAATTGGGCGCATTTGGGACCGTGGCAGAAAGCATGCATGACCAAGTTAAATTGGGATTAATCCTAATGGTTGCATCCGGGTAGACCTCGGTATCAGTACGTTTACGCACGGTGTTGAAATACAAGGATGTAGGAAGATAATAATCGCTAGAGGGTAAGTACTGGACAACGACTTCAATGTCGTTAGCGGAACTCTCCATTGGTTCTCCATATTGGAATTCCAAATAGATGGGTTCATCGTTTTTCAACAACGATTCCCAGATGTCAAGCACTGCCGCAATGCACACCTTCATCGAGTCGGGCACATTGGTGTAGGTTGGAACAATAGTGCCAGCGGCGCTGCTGATTCTGTTAGAGCGGTCGGCCATAGTGAGGTTGACGATGGGGATGCCCGATCGGCCGGGATCCCCGAACGTGAGCGTTACCGGGGTCTGTCCCCTTAAGGAACAGGCCCACAGTAGACTCAACGCTAAAATAGCTGTTTTGAGGTTCATAAATATGTTGTTGATTGGTTTAAAGTCAGAGGGTAATGGAGCCGGTTGCTTCCCACCAATCGGTGGAAACCATTATGTTGTAGGTGCCCGGGGAGAGAGATGACACGTCGAAGGTGACGTTGACCGATGTCTCATAGTCCACAAGGTTGTTGGAAGAATCGTACAGATAAGTGATGCCTTCCCATTCCGATGAGCAAGATACGGTGAGAATGCCTGTGTCGGTGTCCAGATCGATATAAACTGTGGGAGATGGCATACGCTGAAAGCTGCCCCCGTTTGATGTGGGCTTTTCGCGTATCATTAGAGGTGTGTGCTGTGTTCCTGCCATTGCAGGCATTGCCAAGATAATTGCTAGAAAAAGGGTTAAAATGAATCTCATAACTGTGATAAATTTGGGGTTTGTGTAATCGGTAATTTTGCATCGTCGATTTCGGCAAATAAGAAAACGGCGAAATC
>JAJBVP010000093.1 GCA_020859755.1 Bacteroidales bacterium
CGCCGAAGCCCCCTTCCAGCACCAATCGGAATCCGTCCCCGCACCCCCCCTCGCCGAAGCCCCCATCTCCCGCTAACCACCCCAAGAGCCGAGCACCACATCCATGGATCTCGACTCTTGAAGTGTATAGAGGCTTGTAGTTGGTCAGATGACGCCAGCCATCTCCAGATCGGTGATGGAGCGGGCGGTGGTGTAGAGCATGATGGTGCCTACAGCGTGAGCCGCAACGCGCATCTCTTTCTCGTCGGCCACCTTGGCCAGGTGAGCCTCGTCGTTGCGCAATCCCTTGGTTAGCTCCAGATACTGGTATAGCTGCTGGTAACGCGAGTCGGGGTTGTTTTTCAGTCCCCACAGGCACTTAAACGCGAAGATGCAGTTGGCCAGCGACGGGTCGCGGTCGGCCGAACGGGTATCCTTCACCGGTTCGCCGTTGATGAGATAGTATAGCTTCTTGAGGTAGGTCTCAAACTTGGTGACGAGCGTGATCAGGTTCTTGCGACGCTCCACTGTGGTAGGACTTTTAACAGCGATGAGGTTATAGAGAGCGTCGAGAAGCACGTCGTTGAGTCCGTCGTAGTCGCTGATGGACGTTTTGCGCAGCAAGTCGATCATCGTTTCGGCCACCTCGTCGAGGGGTCGTAGATAGCTTTTCAGCGGCTCGAACTCACAGGCGAACTCCTCCTTGATGGCTTCGAGCATCTTCTTGCGGTCGAAGGTCACAGGGTTCTCGCGGTAGTAGTGGTAGGCCGCCGATGCGATCTGCTTCATTAGCGTGTCATACTTTTCGCGATCGTTGAACAGGGAGCGGAAGGCCTCGTTCTGCTCGTTGTAGAGGGCCACGGTGATGTCGTCGAACACCTGCGGGAACACAGCCTCGATGAATTGCCCCTCGGCGTTGTCGTTGGCTTTCTTGGCGAGCTTGCGCCCCTCCTTTGAGCGGGTAAGGCGGTCGATGATCGACTCGACGATCACGCGGTCGGCCTCGGAGAAGTTGCCCTGGTAGAGGATGTTGATCTTGTCGATTATGTTGCTCAGCAGGTCGCGCTTGTCGTCGATCTTGCCCTTGTTCTTGCCCGACTCACCTTTGACAGGCGTGGAGGCCACACCCTTGAGGGTGATGGCCACGGTGTCGCCCTCCTTGATCTGGGAGTTGACCAGGAGCAGCTTCTTGTTAAGGTCGGGGTTCTCGTGGGGTGTCTTGGGGAGCAGCTTGTAGAGCGTGTCGGCGAAGACGTAGGTCTTGTAGAGAGCGAGGTCGAAGGTGCGCTCGATCTGGGCCATGTAGGCGTAGAAGCGCACGAAGTTTTTCACCTTGGATCGTATCTCGAAGCGTGTCTCCTCGTCCTTCTCGTTTACGCGCCCGAGGATCGGTAGGAAGAATCCGCTGAGGGCGCCGAGGCCGTTGTCCTTCCCCTTGTACTTCTGGTAGAGGTCGTAGAACTGGTCGATGTCGGCCGGAGTCCACAGTCCGTAGGCCTCCATGTCCTTGCGGAAGGTGTAAATATAGTTTACCTCCACGGGGTTGACCAATTCGGTGGCGGTGTAGAACGGCTGGAACGCCTTTTGTATCTCATCGGCGGTGTTGGCGAAGTCGAACACGAAAGTGTCCTTCTTCAGCTTGTGGGCGCGGTTGAGGCGTGAGAGGGTCTGCACGGCCTTTACGTTGCGTAGCCGCTTGTCGACGAACATGGTGTGGAGGAGTGGCTCGTCGAAGCCGGTCTGGTATTTGTCGGCCACGATCAGCATGTTGTAGAGCTGGCTGCCGAAGTAGAGCGGCAGGCGGTCCTCCGAGATGCGACGCTCGTCGCTGGAGTTGACCTTCACCTCGGTGAACGCCTCTCCGCCGAGCGACACCTCGCCCGAGAACGCCACCAGGGGGCGTATGTCGGTGTAGCCCTTGGTCTTGCAGTAGTCCTTGAGGGCAAAGTAGTAGCGCAGGGCGTGTGCGCGCGAGGGGCACACCACCATCGCCTTTGCCCGGCCGTCCATGCGTTGCAGGGTGACCGACCGGAACGTCTCGGCGATCAGCTCCACTTTCTGCTCGATCACGCGTTGGTGACCGTCGTGGAACGCTTTGATGGCACGCGTGGCGGGCGTTTCCTCGTAGTCGGGGTTCTCCTCCACGTTCTTGGCTATCTCGTAGGCCACGGAGATGGGGGTGTAGTTGAGCAGCACGTCCTGGATGAACCCCTCCTCGATGGCCTGTTGCATGGAGTAGATGTGGAACGGCTCGTAGGCGGTCTCGCCTGGATTGTTCTTGTCAACCTTGGCCACGCCGAAGGTTTGGAGCGTCTTGGGCTTGGGGGTGGCAGTGAAGGCGTAGAACGACAGGTTGTCGTGGCGCCCCTGGGTCAACAGGTCCATCCATTTGTCCTTCTCCTCCTCAAGCTCCTCCACGGTGCGCCCCTCGATCTCGGCCAACTCGCGCAGGGCCTCGTCGGTGTCGGCCAGGGCGGCTTGGGTGGCTTGAGCGGCCTTGCCGCTTTGGCTGGAGTGGGCCTCGTCGACCACGATGGCGTAGCGCTTGCCCGAGCGGGAAGTGACATCCTCGTAGATCTGCTTGAAGCGGTGGATGGTGCAGATGATGATGCGGGTGTTGTCGTCGTTGAGCAGCCGGGCGAGCTTGGTCGACAGCTCGTCGTCGCGCACGGTCTCCACCTGCCCCAAGGTGTGGTCGAAGCCAAGGACGGTGTTTTGCAGCTGGCGGTTGAGCACGCGGCGGTCGGTGAGCACTAATACCGAGTTGAAGATAAACCGCTGATCCTTGTCGTGGAGCGACGCCAGGCGGTAGGTGAGCCAGGCGATGGAGTTGCTCTTGCCCGAGCCGGCCGAGTGCTGAATAAGGTAGTTGTGGCCCGCGCCGCGCTCGGCGGTGTCGCTGATCAGTTTTTCCACCACGTCGAGCTGGTGGTAGCGGGGGAAGATGATCTTCTCCGACTGCTCCTTCACCTCCTTCTCTCGCCCGTGGCGGTCGATGATTATTTTGAGGGTCTCCTCGCGCTGCACCGATATGTAGCGCTGGATGATCGACAGCAGCATGTCGCGGCGGAGCACCCGCTTCCAGAAGTAGGAGGTGACGTACTCGCCTGGCTCGGCCTGAGGGTTGCCGGCGCCGCCCACGCGCCCGGGGCCGTTGCTGCCCTGGTTGAATGGCATGAAGAAGGTCTTCTCCTTGTCGAGCCGTGTGGCCATCACCACCTCGTAGAGATCCACGCCGAAGTAGGCCAGGATGCGGCGGTTGGGCTGGAACAGCGGCTCCACGGGGTCGCGGTCCTCGCGCCATTGCCGCTTGGAGTTCTCCACCGACTGGCCCGTCAACTGGTTTTTCAGCTCTATGGCGATGATGGGTATGCCGTTGAGCGACAGCACCATGTCGATGGTGTTGTTGTTGCGGGTGGAGTAGGCAAACTGGCGGGTGACCATTAGGCGGTTCTTGCGGTACTTGTCCATCAGGTCGTCGTTCAGCTCCGAGGCCGGGGCGAAGTAGGCCACGCGCAGCTTTACGCCGCGGTCGTCGATGCCGTAGCGGAGCACGTGGAGCAGCCCCGACTCTACCACCTCCTCCTGGAATCGCTTGTAGAGTTGGTCGACGGCGTGGTCTACGCCATAGATCTTCTGGTAGCGCGCCCACTCCTTGGGCTGGGTGGCGGTGATGAAGTCGGTGAGGGCCGTAAGGTCGATTGCGCGCTCCTTGCTGTAGGTGAATTGGTAGCCGTGCTCGTAGCCGCCCTCCTCGAGGAGCCAGCGCTCAATATCTTCCTCAAAATTCTTCTCTTTCAGTTTGTTGTCAGCCATGGGATTATTGTGGGTTAAGGATCCAATGCCCGTTTTTGCGGGCACCGTTGCGGGTGATCACGCCAAGATCTCTCAGCGAGCGTATATATCGGTTGACGGTAGGCTCGGAAACGCCTAAATGAGAGGCTATCTCCTTGGCGGTAGAGGTGGGGTTGACGAAGACATACTCGCAGAGAGCGATCAACGCCTGGTGGTTTCCTTCCGTTATCCTATCATTTATCCTATCACGCGCCGCTTTTATCCTATCATGGTTGATATTTATCCTATCACGACCCGTGTCTTTTTGGTAGACTGCCAGCTGGTTCTCAATTTCGGTGAGCGTGCTCCCCTCAATGGCCGTGGAGTGGGTGATGATAGAGTAGAGGTAAAACTTCTGATAGTCGATCTGCTGCTCTATGCCCGAGGCTCGATAACGTCCTACTATGTCGATTATGTAGTTGCTCATATTGCTTTCATCTAATTTTTACTCGGGGATTTGGGTTTTGCCGGTGACGGCCTCGAAGATGAGGCTGCGGCGGTAGTCGCGGAGGGAGGCTATCTTGTCGCGCTTGATAGCGATCAGCTCGTCGATCTCGTCGGTCTTGCGGTCGAGATGCTCGGCAATCGCCTGCTGCTCTTCCAAGGGAGGGACAGCTATCCAACTTTGCTTGATGAGATCAGCGTTTATATTTGGCTGGGTACCTCCAAAACTCAATTCCGACCACTTATCTTTAAATGAATAAAGCTGATAGAATAGATATTTTAGATCAGCATTTATAGGTTTTGAGAGAACCTGACATGCTTGATTGGTACACCCAGCAATTTTAGATATTGCGATTTTTCCTATGGAAGCTCCATACATAGCTATAATGATAGCATCTTTTGGATAGATTTTCAGGGCAGATATTTCTTGAAGGGCTCGAGGGGTGACGTATTTAGTCACATTGGTTAAATAGCCCATATTCAAATCCCCGGAATTAATCCAAGGAATCGCTCCCTCCGCTTCAGCATCACACAGATAATGCTCGCCTTTAGGGGTTGTTCCGCTACCAAAGGATTCAAATCTGCGTAATATTTTGTCTTGAGTCCAGTGTTGGGGGATTTTGGGGAGCCAGGGGA
>JAJBVP010000067.1 GCA_020859755.1 Bacteroidales bacterium
GTAGGATTGGAGGGATTCGATCATGCGCTGCTCCACGTCGATCAGCTCGTCAATCTCCCCGCACTTCCCATCGAGCCACCCCGCAATCCTCTCCTGCTCCTCCACCGGCGGAACAATCAGATTACAAGTAGCCAGAATGAACTGAGTAATGCTATATACTTTTATTCCAGCGGCTACACTTCTTATTTGACTCCGAAAACCATCCGTTTGAAACAGGTATGCAAAATACTTATTATTGGAGGATTCATTGGAGGCGATTATAGAGTGATATCCTGCAAATATTTGATCATCAGAATCTACATAAGCACAGTTTCCGCATCCCTCCATATCTTCAGATGTATCTGCGAAAATAAAATCTCCTTTGCTCACCAAGGCATTAGAATCACTAAGGAGGTATTTCTCAGGAACAAATTTGATAAGAGAAGGATTTAATCCGGCACCATTATTAGTTTTGGAATGAATCTGTCCATAGCTGATTACCCCAATCCCATTTTCAACTAAATCAGCTTTCGTAATGGATAATCCCTTACGAGTGCGAAATCTCCGCTTGAAGGGTTCTACATTCCAGTTGTCGGGGATTTCGCCGATCCAGGGGATGCCGCTGGGTTTCATTGGGCCGGGTGTCATTGGGCGAGGATTTTGGTCATTAGCTGCTGCTCGCGGTCGCCAAGGGCGCGGAACTCGTCGAAGATCTCGGCGGCGGGTCGCGGGGCGGTGTAGCGGTAGAATTCGCGGGTGAACGGTATCTCGTAGAGCGTCTCCTCGCGCGAGGGGTCGAGGTAGACGTCGGGGGCGTAGGGGCGCACGTTGCGGGAGATGAAGTCGTCGACGGCCTGGGTCCAGGGGATGATCTCGGTGTCGGTGAGCGCCGGGTCCGGGGCCACGCCACTGCGGGGGTCGAGAGGCTTCACGTAGACCGCCGGGGCATCGGCGTCGCGCCGGCCATACTTGCCGCGTATCTCCTCCACCTGCTTCTGGGTGAACTTCACGCGGGCGTCCTTGAGGGCCTGGAAGAAGTCGCGGTCGGTAAGCTCCCCCTCCCGTGGCTCCAATCCAAACTCCTTAAACGCCTGGCCGCTGATCATCAGCCGCCGGGGGCTCAGGGTGGTGACCTTGCGGGACTTGAAGTCCTCCACGCGCTTGATGCGGCTCTCCACGCGTATCTCGGGGTGCTCCGCGTCGGTGTACTCCCAGTCGGTGAAGTCGAGGTAGGCTTGGCGGATAAGCTGGCGGCAGCGGTCGGTGATGTCGACGCGCTTGTTGCCGAGGCTCTTGCGGCGCTTCTCGTAGCACTGGGAGGCGTCGATGAGCTGCACGCGCCCGCGGCGCTCGGGAGCCTTGTCCTTGGTCACCATCCATATATAGGTGGCGATACCGGTGTTGTAGAAAATATCGTTGGGGAGCTGCACGATGGCCTCCACATAGTCGTTCTCGAGGAGGAATCGGCGGATGCCGTTCTCCCCCTTGCCGCTCTTGAACAGCGGGGAGCCGTTTTGGATAATGGCCATGCGTCCCTGGGGCTTGATCTTGCTCACGCCGTTGAGCATGAACAGCATTTGGCCGTCGCCGATGGCGGGAAGGCCCGCGGCGAAGCGGTCGCCGTCGCCGGTTTCCTTTTCGACCTGCTTGCGCGACGTTTTCCACTCGATGCCGAAGGGGGGATTGGAGATGATATAGTCGAAGAGATAGCCTCGGAACTGGTCGTCGCCTAAGGTGTCGCCCGAGCGCATATTTTCGGCATTCCCGCCCTTGATGAGGGTGTCGGCCTTGGCGATGGCGAAGGTTTGGTCGTTGAGCTCCTGGCCGTGGGAGTTGACATCGGCGTCGGGGTCGAGTTCGGTGAGCCGCTCGGTGAGCACGGCGAGCATCTGACTGGTGCCCATGGTCATGTCGTAGATCTCGGCGGCCACGCCCTCCTGGCGCAGGCGCTCCTCGTCGTTGCCGATAAGCAGGTCGGCCATCACGTAGATGATGTCGCGGGCGGTGAAATGGGCTCCTGCCTGCTCGTCGTAGCTCTCGGAGAAGCGCCTAACGAGGTCCTCGAAGATGTAACCCATGTCGACGGCGCTCACGCGGTCGGCCCCGAGGTAGGCTCGCTCGCTGTTAAACTCCTTGATGATGAGGTAAAGCAGCCCCTTGTCGGCGAGGGTGGTCACCTCGTCGTGGAACTTGAATCGGCGGATGATGTCGATGACGTTATCGGAGAAGTGCTGCAGGTAGTCGGTGAAATTCTCGGCGATGTTGTCGGGGTCGGCCAGAAGGTTTTGGAACGTGAACTTGGAGGTGTTGAAGAACTGCTGACCGGCGGTGCGGGCGAGCACCTTTGAGGCTAATGCGCGGTCCATGTCGCCGATCTCCTCGGCCTTGTCCCACACGGCCTGGCGGGTGGGAGCGAGGGTGTCCTCGAAACGCTTTATGACGCACATGGGCAGGATCACGTTGCCATACTCGTGGGGCTTGTAGACGCCCACGAGCTTGTCGGCGATGGCCCATATCAGGGCGGCCTTCTCCTGCCGGTTGCGGGTAATTAATTCTTGGTCTTGCATATGCTAAGTTGAATTATTTGCTTATCACGGCATCGTACATCACCTCCTGATCCTTTAAGATGGGAAGATCGTGGGAGGCGACATTGGGAGTGTCGTATTTGTACTCACGAGGCAGACCGCCGAAGCGGTTGTTTTCATAGATCTGACGGTGCTTCTGCTTGTCGAAGCTCCACTCGTTGTGTACCCCGCCGTTGGGATAGAATGAGAGCGCAGCCTTGGAGCCGTCGCGACGGGTGGCTGTGATTGTAATCTCGCGCCAGTGGGGCAAATCGTGGTGTTGACGCTCATCGACAGTGACCGAAGCGCATAGTGGCTGGGACGATTTCCACTCCTCGAGGAGAGAGCGCAAGCGGTTGGTGCGGTCAACCCCGGTGAGGTTGGCCAAGAAGGTCTTGGCGCCATAGGAGTTGTCGTACTTCTCAACCACAAACTCTACCGAGAATCGGCGATTGAACTTCTTGGCGAAATGCTCGACGAACTGGAGGTTGAGCACCATGGCGAACACCGATTTGATATGCTCGTCCATCACCTTGAAGTGAAGCTCGGCATCGCGAGGCAGAGAGTCAACCACGCTCTTGAAGTCGTTGACAAGACTTTGGAACATGGATTCCACCTGGGCCGGTATCTGCCTGGATGTTGTATCGATATGGCCCGGCCAGGTAGCTTTCATTGTGTTACCGGGCATCTCGCGAGGGATGGGCGTGAGAACCATTTGTGGCGCCGATGACAGATCCACAACAAATATGTCGCTGGTACCCCATTTGCCGTTAAGGGTAGCCGTGTCAGCATCGTTGGTGAAGTAGAGGCGGTTGCCGACCATCATCAACGGGTAAAGGCCAGTGTCGTGATGGTCGCTAAGGACGCGCACGTCGGCCCAGTCGGCCATCTCGTTGATGGTCATGTGGGCTGGAACGGGGATGTCGGAGAGAGTGGTGCCGTTAATAACGACCTTCACTTGACGCCCACTGATGCGAATTGGAGCCACACGCTCGCGGAAACCAGCCTCATTGTCCTCGCCTCGGTAATTCCAAGCCTCCCAATTGGGCTTCACCAGCAGCGTGATTTCCTGAGTGGAGTTGGTGGCTTGGTCAATCATGTTACTGATCCGCGACTTCTTAGCGGTGGGGTAAATGGCTTTGACCTCGTCGGGCACAGCGGCTCGCATTGTGATCTCATCCTTTACCCAATCGAGGGCGCCGTCAATGTCGAGATCATCGACGTAGCGCAGCGTGAATCGATCGAGCAGTTCCTCCTTGGATGAGCAGTTGGCCAGCATACCATGAACTCGGTCGAGCACGTTGTCAAGGAACTCGGGATTGCCCAGGTTATTGGAGTAGCCGGAGCCACCTTGGTTGGTGTCGTAGATACAGATGGACCCATGACGAGTGACCATGAAGCTCACATCGCGGGGCTCCACGCCAAGGTATTCCACAGTGGCGCGGGCGATGAGGATGCCCAAGGTGGTGAGCAGATTCTCTCCTTGGTCAAAACCGACCCAATCGCCCGTGGGAGTATGACGGATTTTAATCTCGGCGAAATCGGTGAGGATATAGTCGCCCAAGATGACGTTTCGACGCAGGGAGGTGGAACGGCCCCTTTGCTGCGTTTCCGAGCAACATCTGCTACCTTTTTGCGGATGGGTGTGATAAGGCGTTTCGCCTGCTTCTCGACCAAGCGGGTTCATGTTGGCCGGTATGGCCCTGGGAGCCCGAGAGGAATTGGGAGGGATAACCTCCAATACTGTGTGTCCACAGTTCTTGCATACGCAGTAGCCGTAACCCACGCCAGCGGTGTAGTAAAGAATCTTCGAGTTGCCGGTTTCCTTGTTGGTTCTTACCGAAACGAGATGTCCCGGTTTAGTAGCCCAAGGCGTCGTGTCGATAAGAAGAGCCTCGACCTTGGAGAACGTGTTAGCCTCCAATGTGCGGGTGGGCATTTCGTTGGTGTCGGGGGTGAAGGCGTAGGGACGAATCAGTTCAACTTCGTTTTTCTCAGTGACAGCCCAATGCCTGGGGTTGGGTAGCGGAGTATCTACTGAAACCTGCTGACCATCGGTATATAGCTTTTGGAACGTGGCACTTTTGCTGTAGAAGCCCTTGAACAGCACACCGCGCACGATGATTGCTCGGTTGCCGAGCACCACTGTGTTGCCGGGCAAATATTGGGTGAGAGCCTCCTGAATGGGGTATGAGGGATTGGAATCACCCTTTTTGAACGAACCGAAAGCTTCGTTGAAGCACACATCGAGTTCAACGATATTGACCGGCATATTGGCATTGGGAGTGAAACGACTATTGGCGAGATACATCAAGAGATTGCGGGCCAATAGTTCGCAATACTTGTGGTCAAGGAGCTTACGGTAGTTCCTGTATCGTGCGTCAGAGGAGATGCGATAATCCGCGGCAATGTCGTTCACGCGTTCTGTCAGTTCCACATAGCAACGTTTGATGCTTTCGAGAGCGTTTTGGATGATTTGCTCCACACGCACCCGTTCCAAGGCGGTACGTACTACCAACTGGGAGATAGCGCCATAGTCGGTGTATCCTTCCAGATAATCAAGAAACGCTTTGTAGGGAGTATCATCGGGATTGCCCAAGCCATCGGGGTCGGGATGAACGCGCCTTTCGTTTTCGTCAATTGGGCGAGATGTGTTCAGAACACCATTTCGGGTGTCGTCCATCTTGTCGAAGTAGTAAGGCGTGAAGAAGTTGATCACATCTTGGCGCAAGGCACTTGTGCCACTGCCCAGTCGCAAGGTCCCGGATCTTTTTAGCAGGTAGGCGTTGACATGACGTTGAATCACGTTGGCATTCTCCATATCCACATAAGGGACAGCCACCACGCGGTCAATCAGCACCTTCATCGGGTCGCGGAGGGTGCGGAGGCCGATGGAGTCGGTGCCGCACAAGGTGACGCATACGCTTCTGCGCATCTTGGGGTCACGACCGCTGCGACCGGCACGCTGCTTGTAGGATGCGGGATTGTTGGGGATAGAGTTGAGGAGCACTATCTCAAGGTCACCAAGGTCGATACCCATCTCCATAGTGGTGGAGCAAGCCAAGATATTCACCTTGCCGTCGAGGAACTCCTCTTGTACCTTCTTGGCTACATGCTTGTCAATCTGCGCAGTATGCTCAGCTTGGATATAAGTGGGAGGACAACTATGAAGTAGGTCAAGACGAGTAGAGAACAGGCCATCTTTTCCCCACAGCCCATTATTCCACAATATTGAGCGGTGACTTGCGGCCCATTGGTGGATGTCCTCAATAGAAACTGCTTGACCGACCTTCCTGCCATCGATGTAAGGATAGGCAGCCCAGCTCTCCTTAACGGTAAATGGCTTCTGAAGCTGATTGTTGACAAGCCAAGGGGAGAAGCCCTTGAATAGCGTGTCGGCGGGACGCAGACGAACACCACGGGAGTCGGAACGTGCCGCGTTACAGAGCCATACGCTGTCGAAGAGTCGGAATCCCATTTTGGCGAGATTCAAACGAATGTCGGTGTCGGGATTGCGGGGCGATTCCTTTTCGAGCAACTCGCAGGAGAGTAACTCAGTTTTGATTGCTGCTATAAATTTTTGTATGATGGCTTCATCGTAAACCCCGAATTGATTAAGAGCTTTCACGATGAGATTCATTCCCTTGTAGCTCGGCTCCTGATAGGGACGCGTGTGGATCTTCTCAGCCTGGAAACGCTGGTAGCCGTTCTTGATGTTGATGCGCGACCCATAACGAGAGGTGCATAGGAATACACTTTCGTTGGAGCGGATATTCCAGTCGAGCACGATCTTCAGCAGGTCTTTCCAGTCATCGAAAGAAATTTTGTTTTGAGTGTCGGCTATGCGGTTGTTGAGATCTTCAATCGCTTGGGCCACTTCATCACCGCTATCACGCTGGTCAAATGGGAGAAGGGAATCGAGCGCGGGGAAGTAAGAGGTGAACAAGCCCATGTTCTCGGGAGATGCGGCGTAGGCCGGGTGACGACCCAACAGCTCAATCATCACGGCATGGATGTATTTGTGCATGGTCTCCTCAGTAGGGCGACCATTGGCGTCAATCTCGTCGGTGCCTGTGCGCTTTGAGAATTGGAGGCAGAACCAATTAGCGTCAGCACTTCGCGTTAATAGATCGGCAATTTGTTCCCATTCCATGCGTGGATTCTGCCCATTCGCTGCCATGCGATTAAGTTCGTTGTAGATGGTAGAGTAAACCCACCGCCGCTCGCACTCGAGGTTTTGCTTCAATGTGGATTGAGCTGCTGACTGGCGGCTATCCACAAAGCTGAGATACTTGCGGCCCTGGAAAGGCTGGCCTTGCTTTTTCTCGGCTTCAACTGCTTGTGAAAGCAAGGGGTAGGAGATGATCCGGGAAGCGAAATCGGCAGAGATGCGCAGAGGGCGAATCTTTTTACCAGCTAACGCCCCCTCCTCTTGATCTTTGCGTGTGAACGACTGGCCGCAGTGGGGACAATGACTTTTCATGTTTGCCATTATATTCCATTGTCCCGGTACAAACGACGTGGTATTGAATCGGTCGCCATCGACCTTTACGGGTACATTTTCATCTCCTGGCTGAGGAGCCTTGTCTTTCTCCAAGCCGAAGATGATTTTACCGTGGCGTCCCTCGCGGTCGAAAATATCGGTATCGGCGCCAGAGACCTTTTGGAACTGGCTCGGAGTTTTCAATTCGCCAACGGCAAGATATTCCCCACAGTTGGAACAACGGTAGAGATCCAAGCATGGGCTCTTGACATCATCGTCCTTGGGCAATACGACATGCATCTCGAAGTGGCCTTTGTCGATATTTTGGAGCCGAGCCTTGATGCCGGTATTAAGGACTTGGTTGAAGAAATGCACCTTTACCTTAAGGCCCTCATCGCAGTAAGAGTCAAGGCGTGTCAGCTTTTCCTCAATGGTCTTTCCTTCGGGCACAGCCTTGTCGAGAGGAAGATATTCATGTTGGAAAAGCAACTGTTGGCACCTCTTCGCTTCGGGTGTAGATAGAGCCATTCCCGTCTGATCGCGCTCTCCGGTAATCACCTCGATACGCTGAAGGGTTTGACCACTGATGTCGGAGATGAACTTGCGGAGTTGTTCCTCCTCGGCCTGCGCATCAGCTCCGTTACCCAAGGTAGCCGAAGATGTGGCGAATCGGATGTTGGCAGTGTCGGCTTGGAAGGTGTCGATCACACGGCGCATCAACATCGCCAATTCGGTAGCCGCGGCCCCGGTGTAGGTGTGGGTCTCATCGATTACTATCCATCGTAGATCTTGGGATTGGGAAATCATCAGCTGGTCGCTGTCGCGCAGCATCATGTACTCCAACATGGTGGGGTTGGTGAGGATGATGGCCGGGGGATTGGAGCGCATTTCCTCACGCGTGGCGACGATGTGGCTGTATTTTTTACGCTCGTCGTCGATGGCCTTAACATTAAGATCGTCTACTTGCTCGGGAAGATTGCCATTGTACACAGCGAACTTCAAGTCTACGCCAGTGATGTTCTTGATATCCTCGAGTGTGGCGTTCAAGCGGCTCTTTTGATCCTCCATCAGGGCATTCAGAGGATAGAGGAACAGTGCTTGGATGCCAGACTTTGGATTGCGGGCCAAATCACTGACCAAAGGGAACATGAAGCACTCCGTCTTACCAGAGCCGGTACCCGTGGTGACGACGATAGATTTGGTTTCGCCGTTGACTTTCTCGTTGAGGGCTTTCCAGGAATCGTATTGGTGCTCGTAAGGATGATATGTCGATTTGCCAGCTCTGCGTCGATGCTCCATCAAGGCATTCCACAAGCCGCTGATGTAGTTGTCATCAGCGTATTTCTCCTTTGCGGCATCAACGGCCCGATAGAGATTCATGCATTGCACGATAGGCATGGCGTAGTCGGGTGAGAATGCGCTCTCGATGAGATGTCGCAGTGCCGAAGCGTAGGCTTCTTGGCTCTCGCCGACGGTTTCGCCACACCACCAAGACGTGAGAGTTTCCCTCACAGCTTGGTTGCAATTTCGATATATGTTCTGAAACTTTAGGCTCATATCTATATGTGGTTTATTTGGTTAAATCTGAGTAGATGTTTTGGAACGATGCCTTCTCCGGGTCATAAAGATTGCTTAGGAACTTGCATATGGTTTTGGCATCACGCCCTGCTCCGGTAAACTTATGTATTATTCTTCCTCGTGCATTGGGGCGAGAAAGGAATTTTATGGCAGTGTTACCAATCCCGGTTCCTTCGGGCAATGAACTTGAGTGAAGGCTAAAGATGATATTAATCAGTTTACGATGAGCGACTCGTTCGTTAACCGATTGCAGCTTGACATTGGGATTATGCAAGAGGAGATTTTTCACGCAAGTGCGTGCTGCGTCTTGCTGCTCCTCTGGCAATCTTTTGATGGATGTTTTCCAATTATATAACGTCAAGAAAGTCCAATCGAAAACCAATTCTTCGGCCATACGCCAAAGTAAAGCATATTGATTCTGGCTCAACTCATAGGCATACCGCTGGGCATATTTAAGGAAAAAGTCAGTCAGCAAATCATCGGGCTTACGCTCAGGCGTAAAGATGACCTCGAAAATCTGGTCGAAGGTTCGGAAAGGCACATTGTGTTCGGCGATTACATCCAATACCTTGGGGATCAGATGACAGGTACCTTTCGGCATCTTCGTTGGCATAAACAAACGATTGGGACGCAATCCGTTTCTGAGACTTTGGAAAATCACGCCACCACGAATCCTTTTTTCTTCCTCAAAATTTGGAGGGAATTGTATTTCCAAAGCATTCTCCCTTTGGGGTATTACCTTATAGGACACTGGAATGAACTCCACATCACCATCTGTTTCCAAATTCCAATAATACCATTCATATTCTGAGCGGTAAATGGGGCTAATTGGTTTATAAGGTTCCCACAGCACATACTTGACATGCTCTTTGTCGTTGTGGTTGAAAGTGATCTTGTATAAGGCGTCAAATGGGGTGTCGATGTAATCCGGATTGATGAAGGATAAATCCTCAGATGGGGGGATTGCTTGATACCCGTCTTCATTAAGGACTTTTACAGTGAAGTCCTTTCGTCGACTCATTGGAATTGTGTAGGCAGAGGCTTTCCCTTGGGGACGGAAAGGATTTAAGATTTTATCCTCTCTCCATAAATCTTTCCGCTCTAAAGCTCTATACACAAGGATCTCAATAAAACATTTAGGTGCGCCTACTTTAACTTTAACGCTTACCCTCAATTGGCTTTGTTCCAGATTATCGAGGAGCCGACCAGATGTAATTTCGGGTTCTAATATAGGAATACTTTCATTGAAGCGAATAGTTTGAGCTGGTATGTCGCGACGGATGGGGTGTTTCTCATCGTCGGGAGTGGATATGACGAAGCATCGTAACGGTTGCGAATCCTTGTTGCCTACCGTAGCTCTCAGCAAACAAATGCCGGTAGCGGGTCGAGTTCCGTTGGTCCACACCCTATAATGGGTAGATTCTTGGCGAAACTCTAAGGTGTAATCTTTTGATTTTTGAACCACCCCACCAGCCTTAACCACCACCCCAGGGCTATTGACCACTAAGGGGATTAACGATTCTTCAAATTCTCCATCATGGTCTTCAAATAATTTGACTAAACCATCCTGATACTCGATGGATTTCAGCATACGAGGTTCAAGGGTCACGATGTCGGATGCCTTATGTTTAAAACATTTCCGCTCACCTTGATCATTCTTGAGAACACAGCCATCCGGGCCTACCAATGCAACTCCCACCACTTCGGAATTGTCCTCGTAGTCCACGCCGCAAAGCCATGAATCCTTTTGGTCACATAGCCATACGTCATTTTGGTAAATAACTATGGATGCAATTCCTTGTTTATAAGCAGTACTCCAAGGCGATGTAGTCTCTTTTTGGAATGCTTGGACGTAACCATGTTCGCCCCATAGGGTATACGTGGAGATTGGCCTTTCCTGTTGGTGAGAGTCGATGGCTTTTATGGCTACTCGCTTTGAGGAGTATGGGAAGTCGTATATCTCGCACGAGGTTCTGGATCCCCCAATTACGAAAGTTTCGTTATGGCAATTATAGAATGTAAACAAAGAGCGACGGAAA
This sequence comes from Bacteroidales bacterium, assembly GCA_020859755.1. Classification (GTDB taxonomy): domain Bacteria; phylum Bacteroidota; class Bacteroidia; order Bacteroidales; family Muribaculaceae; genus JAJPXC01. The sequence continues at coordinate 10,644 of JAJBVP010000067.1, forward strand.
TCTTCTGCCTCAAGGACTATTTCCAGATAATCCAGCTTGGAGGGATCCGAAAATCCCCAACTCCTCATCGTGGAATAATGAATAAATCCTCTGCTATTGTCGGAGGAAATATTAGAGTCGGGCATTAGGCTTACCTCCATACGAGGGTAAAGCACATTCTCTCCAATCTCGTAATCAAAGAGCATATTGACTTTGACTTTCTGCTTTCGGCCTTCCTCTAAGCCCTGGGTAAGTCGCTTGATAAAGCCAATAACATTCTCATTGTCGGTCAGGTCACACCCGGCGTAAGGCTTCTCGTTATGGCTAATGGCGGTAACCAACAGATGTAGGCTGCCTTTGGGATCAGAAATCGATTTAGTTGGAGCCGTGCCGCCTAAGTCAACCTCCTGATCTTGCCACTCTACTTCGGGGTCGTTATAGACTTCTACAATTTGGTCGTATAGCGATTGGAACTTGTCGTTGTGAAGGTATATCAATGGGAAGCCTCCCAATACGCATATCGACCGAAGGGGAAGATTGCGTTGTGGGCCTTGGTAACACAGATGGCCATAGCGGGAGAGGAAACTCCATTCCCACAATCGTTTAGAGTAGTTGGTAGACACTCCGATCGAACCCCAAACCGTATCTTCTCCCAATAGGCCGTTATATTCCCACTTATACCATTCGCCAATGTATAGGACGATCCAGTTGGCAAGGGCTTTTACTAACTCAGCTTGATGATTAGCGTGCTTTGTGAAGACCTCATTCAACGAATCCTTTAACTCCAGATATTTTGAGTGTGCAAGGCGTAACTTCCAAAGGTAAGGTGCGCGCTTTATGTGAGCCTCGGGAATTATCGCTTCTAAATACTCTTTGCAGAAGGATATGAAATCATGCTTTGGCTTAGGTGCAGGTGTAGTTGGCATGATAACCTCGGGCTGGTCGTCATTCAACTCGCCATATTGGAGAGCCAGTGTCGGTTTGCGACTAAGGATGTTCGTAATGTATTGGTCAGACTTTGCGACAGTAAAATTTTCGCCCTCTTTAAATGACAAATAGGGCAACCCGGCCGCCAATACTTGCTTATTTGAAAAACCGATGCGTTGGAAAACAGCCGTTAAACTCTTTTCTCTGGCCGTTCTGTTCAAGGAAATAAGTCTGGTAAGGTGCCGAGAGGATAGACTTTTTAGAAAGTGGGAGAGTGGCTTAAGGTTTCCCGCTTTCAGGTACATCGATCGAGCCTGGGCATCAACTTGCGGCATATCCTCAGTGAAGGCAATATTATCCCAATGCGACAGTACAATGCCTGCGGCCACAGCTAAGGTGGCATCAATATCTAATGTGACACCAGTTTCATGGTACGGATTAAGCAATTCATACCGTACCAATTCAACAATTTTATTCTCAGGGACCTTCGCCATGCAATAATCCATTACTCCTGATTGGGAATTCGTTTCCTTTTACCTTCAATGATAGGGTCGCATAGCAATTCTGATGGGCTAACCGCCAATAAATCAGCTATTTTATACAAGACAGGGATTGGAGGCTGAACCTCATTATTGGTATAAAGATTGACGGCTCGGTAGGTCTTGCCGAGTTTTTCAGCAAGCCATGTCTGCTTGATGCCCCTTTCGTCGAGCACTTCCTTGATGCGGTTATATCGTATTTTGGTGTCCATAGCCATAGAATAATTACCTTTTTTCACGCCTCGGCACTTCACTGCGTTGGTTTCATGGTCGGAACGAGGTTCTAAGGATTATTTGGGTGCAAATCTACGAAATAATTTTTCACTATCCCAAGAAAAAATCATGTTGTAAAGCATGTTTTCAAATTTGGCTGATCCGAGAAACATCGGCTCAGCACCCTATATCTCTGCATTGGGTCGTTCGTTAGTTTGTGACATATTATTGGCGATTTGTTATGCAAAGTTAATAAAGGTTTGGGAAAAACGCGCTAACTTTGTGCCAAATCAATGAAATACCAATGAAATCGCAAGAGCCAGGATATGTGTATATCCTCACCAATCCCAGTTTTCGGGAAGATTGGGTGAAGATAGGAAAGAGTAGTCGCCCCGTAGACGTTCGCTCAAAGGAGTTGGACAACACCGCCGTGCCTTTGCCCTTCGAGATCTTCGCCACGTTGAAAACCATTAAATTCAACGAGGTTGAGAAACTTGTCCACAAGACTATTGACCGCCTCACCGACCTCCGTATCCGTCAAAACCGCGAGTTTTTCAACGTTGCCCCACAGATGGCCCTGGAAATCCTGCGCGACATCGCCATGACCATCGACGATGCCGATGTCGTTGAGTACCGGGACAACAAGCCAATCCCGAAAGAGGAGAAGAAGCCCCAGAAAGAGAAGAATAAGGATAAAACCTCCCACCACGAGCGTCGAGGCCGGTTCAAATTCTCTTTGGTGGGAATCAAAATCGGCGAGTACGTCACCTTTGAACCTACAGGCGAGAAAGTCAAAGTAGCATCTGACGATACCATCGAGTACAATGATCGGATCTATAAGCTGTCACCCTTCGTCGGCACATTCATGCCCGAGGAGCGACGCAACCAGTCGGGAGCATATCAAGGTGCCCAATACTTTCTCTACGATGGAGAGACCCTCGAGGCTCGCCGTCGCCGCATGGAGCGCGAAGCCTTAACGACTTCCTCAGTGGAATAAATCCTCATTGGGAGATGGAGGTTCGGGTGACATATAGGAGGAAGAGGATGGGCTGGCGATGCGGGTCACCAAGGAGGGGATTGTGTCGGTGTCGACGCCTCTGGTTTCCCGAATCACCCAACCACGGCCGCCTCGCCGCCCTCCGCGCCATCATCCGCGACCTCCCCCTCCTCCGCTCCAAATTCGACACCATCTACAATCAATTAACCAAGCCATGACCACTACGGCTGATGATATAGAGGCGACGATTTTGGCGATGGCTGATGATGCGCAAGCCAAGACGTTGGTGCGGTTCTTTAAGACCGGGCCTGGGGAATATGGCGAGGGCGACAAGTTCGCGGGGGTCACCAATCCCCAAGTGCGACTTGTGGTGAAGGAGGCGTGGAAGACCACGCCTTTGTCGGAAGCCATCAAACTCGTTAAAAATGAGGTTCATGAAGTGCGCCTATGCGGGCTTCTAATCATGGTGGAGCAGTATCTGAAAGCGCAGAAGAAAAAGGACTGCGAAACGATGCAAACCATCGTTGACGCGTACCTCTCACTGCATCCGTTCATCAACAACTGGGACTTGGTGGATCTTTCGGCTATCAAAATCATTGGGAACTACGAAGTTCAGAACCCGGAATGGAAACTGATGGATGAGTGGATTAAGCCGGGACATACCTTATGGCAACAGCGAATCGCGATGGTGGCGACTTGGAAACTCACGAGAGACGGACGATCGGATGTGTGTTTTCGACGTGCTGAGGTGTTGCTCGCAAACAGGGAGAGCTTGCTCCATAAAGCCGCTGGATGGATGCTACGGGAGACTTGGAAGAAAGGTTACAGGGAGGAATTGCGCGACTTCCTCTCCAAGCACGTCAAGGGCATGCCGGCCGTAATGCTGTCCTACGCTTGCGAGCAAATGACAGATACCGAACGAAAAGAGTGGCAGGCAAAACGAAAAGGGAAATGAACATCGAGGAGGTGAGGGAATATTGTTTGACTAAGCCGGGAGCTACGGAGGATATGCCGTTTGGCGAGGGCTATGTGACACTGCGGGTGGGCGGCAAGATTTTCTGTTGTCTTGTACTGGATCGGGGGCCATTGGCTCAACTGAAATGGTCGCCCGACGAGTTTGACGAGATAATAGTAAAGTGCCTATGGGTCACGCAAGCGTGGCATTGGCACAAACGCCACATGATCCAGTTCGACTGCTCCGATCCGACTGTCGATGACGCAGTTGCCAGCTCTCTTATCGACCGCGCCTATAACTATGTGCTTTCCCGCTTGCCCAAGCGCATAAAATCAGAAATTACGGAGCCTAAATCAAGGAAATAGAAATCGGCCTAAACTTTTCACCTCGAAAATTTGTCTATATATTACTAATTGGTTATATTCGCGGCATGGAATCGGAAACGCCACAAGAGCATTATGTGCGGAAAATCATCAGAACTCCTGAGTTTATGGAGTTTTACCAGGGCCTGCCTCCAAAGGTGCAGACCAAGTTTCAGTACGTGATGAACGTGGTGGCGACCATTTATAACGTATCCACGAAGTTCGTCAAGCATCTTGAGAACACCGACCTTTACGAAATGAGAATCTCCGTCGGCACCAATGAATACCGCACGATTCTCTTCGCCATCGACCATAGCAACTTCATAGAGGCTCGGAATATCATCTTGCTCAGCGGATTCCTGAAGAAAGACAATAAAGACTATCGCAAACAGATTGAAAAGGCGATTTCAATCCTAAACAATTTGGAGTCATGAGAAAGCTAAACCCCGAAAAATTGAGCCAGCTCACCACGTTCAACGATGAGCTTGACCAGAAGCACGGAACGCCGGGTTCTCCTGAGCGTCAGCAATTTGACGAGGAATCGCTGGCTTGGTTCTACGGCAATATGCTCCGTGAGCGCCGCAAGGAACTGAACCTTACACAGAAACAGGTGGCAGAAAAACTGGGACGTGAGCAAAGCTATATCGCCCGGGTGGAGAACGGCAAGGCCGACATCCAGCTGTCAAGCTTTTTCCGCATCGCCGCCATCCTCGGCATACAGTTTGTCCCCACTTTCATGCAGGCCATTCGATAACCCTCCCCCAGTGCGTAAGTTCATTATAACAGGAGAGGGGGAGCTGCGGCTTGGCGACGTGAACATGCACAAGGACTTGCTGCGGCGGGGCGAGACGTGCGTTGGTGGCGGTTATTACGAGTTCGACTACGTGAACGGTCGGCTGCTGCTCGACGGCAAGTCCTACGACTATGGCCGTCCAAAATGGCATCTCGTCGACGCTATAACCGTCCCAGCCGCTTACGAAGGCTTGACCGTCTGCTGGGAAGGCGAGCCTATAAACCAATGGATTAGTGTAAAATATAAATGATGAAGACGGGATTGGTATTGGAGGGAGGCGGATTGCGGTCGCTGTTCTCGGAGGGCGTTTTCGACGTGATGCTCGAGCACGGCGTGACGTTTGACGGCGCAATTGGGGTGTCGGCGGGCGCGTCTATCGGATGCAACTTCAAGTCGAGGCAAGTGGGGCGAGCCTTGCGCTACAACAAGCGATTCGCTGGCGACCGGCGCTACATCAGCCTTTGGTCGCTCATCACCACCGGCGACATCGTGAACGGCGAGTTCGCTTACCACACGATGCCCGACACCCTCGACGTGATGAACTACGCCGCCTACAATGCCAATCCGATGGCGTTTTATGCCGTCTGCACCGATGCGGACACCGGCGAAGCCGTTTACAAAGACCTTAGCCACCTGGATTATGAAGGGCTGGAATGGATGAGGGCTTCATCGTCGATGCCAATCGTGTCACGCCCCGTCAATGTAAAAGGCCAACGGCTCCTTGATGGGGGGATTGTCAACTCCATCCCCTTGGAGTATTTCCAAAGCCTTGGCTATGCCCGTAATGTGGTTATACTTACCCAACCCAAAGGTTATTACAAGAAGCCTACACGGCTCATGCCGTTGTTCAAACTGTTCTGCCGCTCGACCCCGGCGATTACAAAAGCGATGTCGATGCGCCACGAGATGTATAACAGTCAACTGCGTTATGTCGCCGAGCAAGAGGCTCAGGGCAACACCTTAGTGATTTGTCCTGATGCTCCGCTTCCGATAGGCCGCTTGGAGATGATTCCCAAGAAAATGGATCACGTCTACGCCCTTGGTCAAGCCGCGGGAGAGGCCAACATCTCTCGGATTAAGGCTTTTCTCAATGCCCGATAAAACCGGCACTTCACCCACATTTCATACTTTCGTCAATCGTTGTCCATTAAGCACATTTTCTGTACATAAAGCGCTTCGCGATAAGGCATACGGTGGCCAGTCAAGACCTTTGCTGTGAGCCTTTAGCTCAACGAGGCTCGTCCGAGTTAAATCCCGCAGGCCTCAACCAATGACGCAAGTCCACCCCCTAAAAATGGAAGAATTGTGTGCAGTTTATTTTGGTACGTCAATCGTGCATAGTTTATGTGCAATCTGACGACAAAAACAAGCCACATATGGATAAGAGGCCCTGGGTATCCATTATTCGGTAGAAATGTTGGCCGTTATGGAATAAAATCGGGAAATAAGAGGTCTTGTATCCGTTAAAAACGTAACTTTGCAATAGCAAATCAGCAATTATCCATTGCAAACCCAAAACATTCATCACATGAAGATACGCCTTACACACTTAATGTTGAGCCTTTTAGCCGCCTTCACAGTCAATGCGGCCACCATCTCGAGCGAATCCGCTAAAACATTCATAAACATGGCCGAGGAGGCCCAGCGCGGGAATCTTCCCGACGAAGAGGCATGGTCAAAGCTTTGGGCCACCGACGGCTACAAGAAGTTTTTCAGCACTTGGAATCCCAAGGATTGGTGCGACGACATCAAAGCGGGGTTCGACGTGGCGTTCAATCCCGCCAATGCCGCCAAGCGCGACAGCGTGTTGGCCAATCGTCCCGATATGGTGACATCACCCACCAGCGACTGGATCGCCTATAACTTCTGCCACCTCTCCACCCGTATGCCTGAGGTTCACCGCTTCATAAACGAGACCGACTTCAGTGCGGTAGCCGCGAGTGCCGACAGCTTGGCTCGCACTTGGCTGCCCAAATTCGTAGTCCCGCACACCGAAGACGGCCCGTCGTTTTGCCTTTTGGCTTTCGACTGCGAGTCGCGTGCAAGTGACCATGTATTCATAGACGTGAACAGCGCAAGCCTGGAAGGTGACGATGGATTCTTGAAGTTGATGGGGCATGAACTTCATCATACCTACGTTTCCGAGGTGCTAATGCAACGGTACGATCTTGCCGCCCTTGAAGTGGCGAATCCCGACTGGGTGATGGAAATTCTTTTGCACTGTATAATGGAGGGCACGGCTGACCTTATCAGCAAGGAAACGATGCCAACAACCTCTATGGGGTTGTATGGGCCCGCTGCTGTAGATGCTTACAACGCCGCCTACAACGCCTCTCCGGCGACATTAAAGGCTCTGGACGAGCTGGTGGTTTCGCATAAAAACGGTGCTATCAACGATGAATCCTATGGACAACAGTTGATATCGGGCCCCTGGTATCAGGGGGACGGTCATCCAGTGGGTGATTATATAATGTTCGCCATCCGTGACGTTTTCGGCAAAGAAGCCGTCGCCGATTGCGCCTTCGACATCCGCAAGACAATATCCCTTTACAATCAAGCCGCTGAGAAGATAGGCGGCTATCAGTTCTCACCAGAATTCATCAGCGTGTTTGACAACATGTTGATTCCGGTGGAAAGGCCGATCTCAGACTAAAGAGACATCCAACCTTTGGGTTGAGGGTTGCGTTTCATAGTATATGAAGCGATTTGAGCGACCTACAATGGAAGAGCTGCGACGGCGGTTGACGCCGTTGCAATGGGAAGTGACACAGAACAGCGGCACCGAAAGTCCGTGGTTCAACGAGTATAACGGCGAGTTTCGGCCAGGGATATACGTGGATGTCACGACTGGCGAACCGTTGTTCGTGTCGACCGACAAATTCCAGTCGGGCTGCGGCTGGCCGGCGTTCTCGCGACCCATCGACGGCAGCCTTATAACGGAAATTCCCGACACGTCCCACGGCATGCGCCGCATGGAGGTGCGGAGTAAAACAGGCGATGCCCATTTGGGCCACGTCTTTCCCGACGGCCCGCGTGAAACAGGCGGTCTGCGCTACTGCATCAACAGTGCGGCTCTGCGCTTTATCCCCCTCGAGGATATGGTAAAAGAGGGCTACTCTGACTGGCTACCCCTGGTAAAATAGGTTACGGCTCGGCGGGCTGCGCACGGCGAGCCAGTCAAGGTGCGGTAGCAGGGCGGCGAGGGTGCCCGACGTGGCCTCAAAGAGGGTGTCGCCCTTTTTGAGCAGCCACGAGCCGTCGGCCTGCTTGCCTATGACCTTGGTGCCTGACCAGCGCAGCAGGCACAAGAGGCGCAGCTCGTCGGCGTCGTAGTCCTGCGCCAGCAGCCGGCACACATAGCGTAGCTGTTTCTTTCTCCGCTTTGCTCCGAAAGCGCTTCGCGATGAGTCGCCGAGCTCGTGCCAGCCCTGCGGCACGGTGAAGTCGATTGATATTGTCTGCATAAGTTATCGGTTTACCGCTTTGCCATAGCAAAGAAATCGGGTGTCAGTAGCGCAAAGCTACCAACACCCGATTGTGCGGAAAAAGACGCGGTGGAGCGTCAAAGGTTCAACAGGGCTTTGATGTCCTGGACGTATTGCTCAAACGCCGCCCGGCCTTTTTCGGTAACGTGGCAGGTTGTGCGAGTTTTCTTGCCGACAAAACCTTTCTGCACGTCGATGTAACCGGCTGTGGAAAGTTTGTCGGGTTGCACACTGAGGTTCCCTGCGGTCGATTGGGTTTTCTCCCTGAGGAAGACAAAATCTGCCTCCTCAACATTCATGAGAATTGACATCACGGCCAACCGCAGTTGCGAGTGGAGCAGTGGGTCAAGCTCTTTCATTTCTCTCGACGGCTTTTGGCATTAAGCACGTGACCCGGAACTATCATCATAGCGGCAAAGGCAATGATGAACATGGGCATGAACCAACGGGCTACCAACGCCACGCCGCCGGCTATGCAGCACAGGGTGAACAAGCCGCAGAGCGCACCTATGGCACCGCCCCATATGAGACTGCGCTCACGCATCACAACGCCCTGCATTATTTCGGCAATGCCAACGATGAGCAGAGGCAACATCAGCATCGCGCTCCAACTGTCCTTGCCTGCGGCGAGTAGGAAGCCGAGGCAGAGAAACGTGAGGGCGATTGCCGAATAGCCGACAATCGACCAAAGCGCGTTGCAGATGTTGTCGGTGTAGGTGGTCACGCCCGACTTGTCGCGGCGCTTGCGAGCCATAATCGGAGTAGCTGTTCCCCCGATTATCCAGATGAGGAACCAGAACCAGTTCATCGCAGGGTGGTGCGTGACTGCGAGGAGCAGCCACACAAGCCCGGCGACAACTACCGCGGTGTAGCCCCAAAGGAGCAGGATGTTGCCATCCCCGAGGTAGCGGTGGTGTTTGGAGCGCTCTATCATCTCCGAGATGATAGCCATGCTCTCCTGTGAGGTGATGTTCTTTTCTTCCATGTTGATACTATTTAAGCGGTTTATAATATAAACTATCTATCGCTAATAAAAGTCGCTCGTACCGAACGACGATGCAAAGTTACAAAGGTTTATTTTATAAACCAAATTATTTTGCAAATATTTTTCTGTCCTGAAACGACCTAATAAAGGTTCCATTCTTTAATTCAATGAAATACAAGGCGTTAAGACGGCCATAAATAACCAATGTGAGATTTTATTTGAGCAGTTTGCGGTCGCTGTCCTGATCGAGGATGCGCATTTGGTTGATTGCTATTTCGTTGAGGCGGATTAGGCGCTCGGGCTGCGGCAACCCCTGGTCGATGAACACGGCGTTGAGACTCTCCATGTTGGAGAGGCAGATAAGCTCGTTTATGGTTGCATAGTCGCGAATGTTGCCATTCTTGTCGGGGTTCTCCTCGCGCCACTGCTTGGCGGTCTTGCCGAACATAGCCACGTTGAGCACATCGGCCTCGTTGGCATAGACTATCGAGGCTTGCTGGGCGGTGATGGTCGGGGGTATCAGGTGCTCCTTGATGGCGTCGGTGTGTATGCGGTAATTGATTTTCGACAGTTCACGCTTGGCCGACCAGCCGAGAAGGGCTTGTTCCTGCTCTTTGAGCCGCTGGAACTCTTTGACGATGTAAAGCTCAAACTAAACCGAAATCCAGCTTGCGAACTTGAAGGCTATGTCTTTATGTGCATAGGTGCCTCCATAGCGCCCTGCTTTGGCCACCAGACCGATAGCGTTTGTACGCTCTATCCACTTGGTGGGTGACATGGTGAAGGCGTTAAGCCCAGCCTCTTTTCTAAACCCCTCGAATTAGAGGGGGTTAAAATTGGGATTGTAGAGGCTTTCCCATATTCCCAGAAACTCGATGGTATTACGGTTTCTCAGCCAGTTGGCAATTACAGCATTAGGCTCATCGCTTTTGTACTTGGCGATGTCAGTAAGGGATATGTAGTCGGCCTCGTTGACTTTTATGATGGTAACGGAGGTGTTGAGCGCGGATATTTTTGCCATTGCAGTTTAATTATGTCGATTTCGGCATATTTAATTGCAAAGGTAGCGAAAATCCCGAATATCAGAACCAAAAGCCACCTGATTTCTTTTTGTTCTCGAACTTGGGAGGGGAAAAGAGGCGGGCGGTAGGCGACGAGTGCCACTCGGGGAAGTCGTCGGGGCGGTGGCGAATGAAATTCACCACGTCCATCATCGCGCGGGTGGAAATTGGACGGTCGCAGAGCACGTTGACCACCTGCGCCCGCAGGGTGTCAACGACGCGGCTGTCGGTGTCGGCGAGCGACCTCGTTGAGGTTGGAGGTCATTGACGCCATAATGCGGTCGTGAAAAACTGACTGGCCGTTGTAGATGGCTCGGCACTGGACTACAGCCAGCGAGGTGAGGTCGATTTGGGTCCCTGCGGTCGCCGAGCTAAAGGTTCGTACGCAACAGAAGGGCCGGAGACGGTTTACGACTTATCGCGAAGCGCTTTGCTCTGCAAAGAACGCGCTTAGCGATGAGGCATACCGGTGACAGCTTTTACCTTCGCATTACGGAACTTCCCGTGGGCTCAACGCAGAGGTTGAAAACCTAAGCCACGTAAAACGGCCTTGACGACTTGATTATAAGGGATATAGCTTTAGGAATTGCGCCGAAACGACATCCCCGAGCAATTCCCGATACAACAGGCTAAGCAACAGATAAAAGGATTTTCTTTCAGGCTTTAAGGGTCCGCGCTTGCGATTACCTCTTGACAATTGTAAATGTCAAAAATGGACTTCGCTTGCGATTACCATCTCTGACGATGAAAGCTAAAAAGGATAAGGGCGTGGGTGACGGTGGCAAGGGCGACACAAGGCATGGGGTCGGACCGCAGGGGTGGAGGGATGGCGGCATAGGTAGGCGCAGCCGGACGCGCCGCACCCCGCGATGTAATCTGCAAATAAAATTTCATAAGTTTTCGGTAAATAAGATTTCGGCAGT